>CAZTMY010000057.1:0-11578 GCA_964614895.1 uncultured Anaerolineales bacterium | reverse complement strand
GATTGGCTCTGCAGAGGCTCACCACGCGTGAGCCCGACGCTGGGATGCTGGAGGTAGCCATCACAGCGCTCAAGGCGGTGCTGGCATCTGAGGGGCTGTTGGCGGCGACCGATGCCGCTTTGCCAGTGAGCGAGCAATCCGAGTCTGTTGCGGTTTCTACCACAAAGGAGTCATAATGATGCCGGGAAACGAGCGGACCCACGACGAATTGCTAGCACGTGCCAATGCTCCGGCGGCCGAGGCTATGCGGCTACATCCCTTCTATCGCGGCAAGGTGCAGACGGTTCCCAAGTGTCCCGTGCGCAATGTAGACGATTTTGCCATCTGGTATACGCCGGGTGTGGCCGCGCCCTGTCGTGCCATTGCGGTGGATCCGGAGCTGGTGTTTGAGCACACCAACCGCGCCAACACTGTGGCGATCGTTTCGGATGGTACGCGGGTATTGGGGTTGGGCAATATTGGTCCCAAAGCCGCGCTGCCGGTGATGGAGGGCAAGGCGCTGATCTTCAAATACTTGGGTGGCGTCGACGCTGTGCCGCTCTGCCTTGATACCGAGTCGGCCGACGACATTATCCATGCCGTGCGCTTGATCCAGCCTACCTTTGGAGGCGTCAACCTGGAAGACATCGCCCAGCCCAAGTGCTTTACTGTGCTGGATACTCTGCGTGCCGATCCTAGCATTGAGATTCCGGTCTTTCACGATGACCAACAGGGGACAGCGACGGTCTTGTTGGCGGGGCTTTTTAATGCTCTAAAGCTCACTGGCCGTGAGTTGACGAACGTGCGCTTTGCCTTTGTGGGCATGGGCGCTGCCAATGTTGCTACGCTGCGCATGCTGTTGGCCAGCGGGGTGTGCATGGAGCAGGTAGTGGCTACCGATAGCCACGGCATCTTGCACCGCGACCGAACTGATATTGCGGAGAAGCAAGAAGACTATCCGGATAAATGGCGGCTCTGCCAAGAGAGCAACATCGAGGGACGGCGCGGCGGCATAGCCGAAGCCTTGCGTGGAGCCGATGTTTGCATCGCATTCGCACGACCTGGCCCCGGCACTATCACGCCCGACGATGTGCACGGCATGGCGCCCGATAGCATCGTGTTCGCCTGTGCCAACCCCGTACCCGAGATCTGGCCCTGGGAGGCCAAGGAGGCGGGCGCACGAGTCGTGGCTACCGGGCGCTCGGATTTCCCCAATCAGCTCAATAACTCGCTGGGATTCCCCGGTATTTTTCGTGGCGCGCTGGACGTGCGGGCTCGCACCATCTCTGATGAGATGTGCCTAGCGGCTGCTGCTGAGCTGGCCGCCTATGCGGAGGCAAAGGGGCTTGATGAAGATCATATTGCGCCCGTGATGGCGGACTGGGAGGTATTTCCCAGAGAGGCGGTGGCCGTCGGCATGAAAGCACAGGAACAGGGATTGGCGCGAGTTTCGCTCACGCGGGATGAGCTCCATGCCATGGCGAGCCGCAAGATTTCCGAGGCCCGTGAGATGATAGAGATGCTGATGCGCGAGGGCGCCATCGCTCCCGTGCCCAATATCGAATAGCGGGCGCCAGACTGCAAGAGGTACCGATGAGCACAGCCACCATCCATTTGCATGATCAGACGTGGGAGGTACGCAGCGGCATGACCGTGCGCGACGCTATCATCAAGCTCGACCTGGATCCACAGACTGTCCTCGCTGTGCGTGACAAGAAGCTCATTAACGAGGAAACACTCCTCGAAGCGGGTGACGAGATTCGCTTGGTCAATGTGATCTCCGGTGGCTAACGGGCGGGTGGCCGCATGCCACATGTGATGAAGTGCACTCAGTGTGGGGCGGTGGCCGTGCTCAACATGCCCCAGCATCGCCTCAAGCTCTGCGCGGATCACCTGGTTGCGTGGGCTGCCAAGATGGTGCAAAAGGCCATCGATCGCTACGGCCTCTTTACGCCAGATGAGCGCGTCTTGGTAGCTGTCTCAGGTGGGAAGGATAGCCTTGCACTGTGGGACATACTTCAACAGCTTGGATATCGCGCTGAGGGGCTTTACATCCATCTAGGCATCGATCGACAGGATTACTCGGATGTCTCCCAACGCAAGGTGGAGCAATTCGCCGAGGAACGGGGCTTGCCCCTCCACGTTGTGAATGTGCGCGAGATATACGGCCAGAGCATCGTCGAGGTGGCGCGCGGGCGGCGGGGCGGCCGGACGTGTGCGGTATGTGGCCTCGTCAAGCGGCACATCATGAACGAAATGGCGTACCAGGGGCGCTACGATGCCATTGCCACCGGGCACAACCTGGATGACGAGGCAGCCGTACTGTTGATGAACATGCTTCACTGGGAGCGGCGCTATCTCAGCAAGCAGGCGCCGCTGTTGCCCTCCATCCATCCTGGTCTGGTACGGAAGGTCAAGCCTCTGGTGCTCCTCTACGAGCGGGAGACTGCTGCCTATGCCATTGTGCGCGAGATCGACTATGTGACGAGAGAGTGCCCCTTTGCGACGGGCGCTAGCTCGATCCGTGCCAAGGTCATTCTGAACCAGCTTGAGCGACACTCGCCTGGCACCAAGGTGCAGTTCTACTTGGGCTTCCTCCGGGCTCGGGAGGACGGCTGGCTCCCCTCGGAGGAGGGGGGCGATGGATCGGTGACGGCTTGTCCCAAGTGTGGTGGACCAACAACGGCTGATGGGCTCTGTGCCTTCTGTCGGCTATGGGAAGGAGCGCGATGACCAATACGCAGCGTGGCGGCTATCGGCGCTTTGATCTCGTGATGGCAGGCTCTGTAGCCGTGTTGATGATCAGCAACATTGCATCTTGCAAGATTCTGTCGCTTGGGCCGCTCACCTTTGACGGGGGCACGCTGCTCTTTCCAGTCGCATATATCCTTGGTGACGTAGTGACCGAGGTCTATGGCTACCAGCGCGCTCGGCGGGTGATCTGGGTTGGGTTTGCGACTACGGCGTTGATGGCGGCGACATTGACGCTAGTGGGCACGCTGCCGCCCGCTGCGGGTTGGGAGCATCAAATGGCGTATGAAGCTATCCTAGGCGTGACGCCACGCATTGTCCTGGGCAGCTTGGTGGCATACTGGGCGGGGAGCTTCTCGAATGCATGGGTCATGGCCAAGCTCAAGATTGCGACGCAGGGGCGCTTTCTTTGGCTGCGGACGATCTCTAGCACATTGCTGGGGGAGGGCGTGGACACGGTGCTCTTTGTGTTGATCGCGTTCTGGGGCGTGCTGCCGGCATCGCTTGTGTGGGCGGTTGTCGCGTCCAACTATGTCTTCAAATGTGTGCTCGAGGTGGCTGTAACGCCTATCACCTACCAGGTGGTTAACGCTCTCAAGCGTGCCGAGGGCGAGGATCATTTTGACTATGATACGAGCTTTAACCCGTTTAGGATGAGGTCCCTATGAGCGATATGAACGATGATTCCCTTGCGATGTCGGATGAAGCGCTCACTCCCGAGGAGTTACTGATCTCGGAGGATCTGCCGCCCGACCATCGTAGCGGTTTCGTGGTACTGGCAGGCAAGCCGAATGTGGGCAAGTCGACGTTGATGAACATGTGGCTTGGCACCAAGCTTGCGCCCGTCTCACCCAAGCCGCAGACGACGCGGAGCCGGCTTTTGGGCATTCTCACGCGGGAAGACGCCCAAGTGATCTTTGTGGATACGCCAGGCATTCATGTTCCTCGGCACAAGCTCGGCGAGCTGATGGTGTCCACCGCGCGCCAAGCCATCGGCGAAGCCGATCTTGCGCTCTTTATGGTGGATGGTTCCTATCCGCCCACGCAAGGGGATGAGCGCGTGGCGGAGCTGATGGATGCGTGTGAGGATATGCCGGTCTACCTCGTGATCAACAAGATCGATCTGGTGACGATGGAGGAGCTGCACGATGGCTGGGCTCCTTTTGTGGCTGAGCATGCCTATTCCAAGTCCTTCTCGATCAGCGCGCTTACGGGCGAGGGGTGCGACGACCTTCTCGATGAGGTAGTAGCGGCTCTGCCCCTGGGCCCACGATTCTTTCCCGCTGACCAGATCTCTGACATCAAGGAGCGGGTGATCGTTGCCGAGCTCATCCGCGAGCAGATCATGCGGCGCCTCGAGCAAGAGGTGCCGCATGCCGCGGCAGTCATCGTGGACGAGTACAAACGACGTTCGGATACGACGCTGTTCATCTCGGCGACGGTGTATGTAGAGAAAGAGTCTCAGAAAAGGATCGTCATTGGCAACGGGGGCCGGATGGTCAAACGCATTGGGACGGACGCCCGACGTGAGTTGGAGCGCTTTACGGGGCTGCATGTGTTCCTGGAGCTATGGGTGAAGGTCCGCAAGAACTGGCGGAAGAACGGGCGTTTCCTGAGACAGTTGGGCTACGATCCAGCGGCTGGTATGTGATGGCATCCCGTGTAACGAGGGTGTGGAACAATAGTCATCCAAAGTTGGCATGGCCGCACTCGGGGGCGCACTTGACACGTTATGCAGCTATCAGAGGCATCCTAAAGCTCCTGGCTCCTCCTCGACGCGGCCCAAGGGCCGTTTCGGGGCTTCTAGCTGGGCTAGATAGGCGTGCTTGACGCGTTCTCTCGCCCAGCAGGCGCACTATCCAGCACCCGCTCGTAGAGATAATCCCCAGAGAACGACCTCTTCCCCGTATCTACCATCTGAAGCTTGTCCATGTCCCGCCTCTCCGCAGACTTGACAATGCGAGGAGACTGTGCCACAATATATTAGGTTTTTTGGGATAATCGGGTATCTGAGGCGAGAAGATGAAGCTCACACGACGACAGAGATCGTATTTGAGCCAGTTCCTGGACCTGTATCGCGAGTCCCAGGAACCGTTGCATTACACTGACGTGGCCCAGCGAGTGGGGGTCAGCAACATCACCGCCTACGATATGCTACGGTTGCTGGAGGAGCGGGGGCTGGTGCAATCGGAGTATATCTTGCGGGGGAAGGGGCAGGGAGCCGGGCGGTCAAGGATTGTCTTCCATCCTACGCCCAAGGCCGATGCCCTGTTCGCCGATCTGACGGGCGGGACCATGGGACAGGACGAGTGGGAAGCGGTGAAAATGCGTATCCTGGATACACTGCGGGCTAGCACAGACGCCGACTATGACAGGTTGCTGGAGGAGATTCTGGCTCGATTGCCCCAGCGCGAGTCCCCAATGCTCTACGCAGCCGAGCTGATCACCGCTGTCATCCTAAGCTTGCGCCAGTTGAGGAAAGACGTCTCGGCCACCAGCCTGTTCGAAAGGTTGCGCTCTTTGAGCTTGCCCGGTGAGGCCGGCCTGAAGGCGTTGACTGGCCTGACGCTGGGGCTTTCCGCCGTCGAGTGCGTTAACCAACGTATGGTTAGCCTTCTGCTCTCCTACGCCGGTCGCTACCAAGAGATCCTTTCGCGTCTCGGTGCCGAGAACCTGCGTCGGCTGTCCAATTTCACCGGGGAGGTGATTGAGGCGGCCGAGATGTGACCCTCTTTTTTGATGCATTTTTAGTTTATTAGTCTGTAATATCTGCCTAGGTGCAAGCTTTTATGCCGAGAATTGCGGTTGTCACCGATAGCACCGCTTATCTACCGCTGGAATTGGTCGCGCAGTACGGCATCCGCGTTATGCCCCTGCGACTCGTCTGGGGCGACGAAACCTTCTGGGATGGCATGACGATGGACTTGCCGACCTTCTACGCGCGTCTGAGCCGCAGCAGGGACATTCCGACCACCTCCCAACCTCTATCGGGGGCGTTTGCGGATCTCTTTGCCGAGATGGCACACAACGCGGACGGCATAGTGGGGGTCTTTATCTCCACGAAGCTGAGCGGCACTGTTTACTCGGCATTGGCGGCGCAAAAGCTGTTGCCGGGCCTGCCTATCGCAGTTGAAGTGGTGGATTCTCGCTCCACCTCGATGGGGCTGGGCTTCGTTGTCCTGGCCGCGGCCCGCGCGGCGGCTGAGGGGAAAGGCTTGGCCCAGGTGGCCGCCGTCGCACAAAGACTCGTCCCGCGCGTGAACGCACTTTTTGTCGTCGAGACGCTAGAGTACTTGCACCGGGGTGGCCGTATCGGCGGGGCATCCTGCCTGCTGGGCACCGCGTTGTGCATCAACCCTTTGCTTCACCTGACCGAGGGGAGCATAGATGTCCTGGAGCGCGTGTGCACCAAGCGGAGGGCAGTACAGAGGGTGTTGGAGGTAATGGCGGAGCGGGCGGAGGATGCGCCGGTCCACGCCGCCGTGATCCACGCCAATGCGCCGGAGGAGGCGACCAGGTTACAGCAGCAGATCAGGGAGCGATTTCATTGCATCGAGCTCCACCTGACCGAATTCAGCTCAGTCATCGGCACCCACGTCGGGCCGGGCACCGTCGGGGTGGCGTTCTATACTGAAGGAGAAGAGGAATACGCACGTGTGGCAGTTGGCCCTTCCTGGAGAGAAAAACCAGTAGGCAGGGCCCACGGGACTGCGTAGTGGAGGGGAGTTCCCAGCGATGTCCACGATGTTGATCTCTGTCGTCATCCCGGCCTACAACGAGGAACAGTACCTGGGCCGCTGCCTGGCGGCCCTCGCACATCAGAGTTGTCCCGCCGACCGTTTCGAGGTCATCCTGGTGGACAACGGTTCCACCGACGCCACGGCGGAGATTGCCCGGCGATATAGAGTGCGGGTGGTCACGGAGCCACGCAAGGGGGTGGCCCGCGCCCGCCAGACCGGCTTTGAAGCGGCGCGAGGAGCGATCATCGCCTCTACTGACGCCGACACTATCGTGCCGCCCTTCTGGGTGAAGCGTATTGCCGAGCATTTCCGGGGCGCCCCTGATCTGGGGGCTGTCTACGGCCCGGTCTATTGGACTGGCGGCCGGCTGGTGGAACGACTGGTAGTACGGTATCCGGTCACCTGGGGGCTATCGGCCAGCAACCGAGTCGGGCGGAGCTTGTGGTGGGGCAGTAACTTTGCCGTGCGGCAGGACGTCTTTTGGATGGCCGGCGGTTTCCCAGTGGATTGGCCTTCGGGAGAAGACACTGATCTCTCCTTGCGGGTGAGCCGCATCGCGCCAGTGCGCTTTGCCCCGGACCTGGTAGTCTATGCTTCCGCTCGGCGTGGGCGAGAGAGCTGGCTCCGGGTGATGAGCCGCTCGATGGTCAATGTCTTGAGTCGCTTTGTGCTGCGACAGCCGCCGCCATTGCAGATGCCGGACGTCCGCTGAACGATAGACTTGAGGTGATAAAGGTTATGCAAGAGCTAACCCAGTCCACCATCCCAACGCACATCGCCATCATTATGGATGGCAATGGGCGCTGGGCACAGCAGAGGGGACTACCGCGCTCGGCCGGCCACAAAGCGGGCATGGAGACTGTGCAACGCATCGTGCGTGCCTGCGCCGACCTGGGCCTCGAGGCGCTGACGCTGTACGCCTTCTCCACTGAGAACTGGGGACGTCCCGAGTCGGAAATCGCTTTTCTGATGTACCTGGCCGAGAACTATGCCCGGCGAGAGGTGGACAAACTCGACCGGAACAACGTGCGGTTTCAAATGCTTGGCCGTCGCGAGGGCTTACCCGCTTCATTGCTGCAGGCAATGGATCAGGGAACGCGCCGCACGGCGCACAACACGGGGCTGATGCTCAGCCTGGCATTCAATTACGGGGGGCGGGCAGAGATCGTAGACGCAGCACGGGCAGTGGTAACCGCTGCCAGAGAGGGCGAATTGAGCCCCGCACAGTTGGACGAGGCCGTGTTGGGCCGCTTTCTCTACACTGCCGGGCTGCCGGATCCCGATCTGGTCGTCCGCACGGCCGGAGAGATGCGGTTGAGCAACTTTCTCATATGGCAGGCGGTCGGCGCCCTCTTTTTGAGTATGCCAGTTTATTGGCCCGACTTTGACCAAACGCACCTTCAGGCAGCTATTCGGGCCTGGCAGGAGAGCGGAGAGAGCGTATAAGGCCGCGGATTCATCCTTGCGGCGGCCTTTGCGGTCGGACATCAATGTTAGATATTGTGAGAGGGGGAGCAAAATGGGATTGGAAGATGCCGTTCGCACCATTGCGCTTGGTGGGCGGACTAGAGCGCTTGCCAACGTCGCTGCCAGCGCAGTACAGCACAAGCCGGTCCGTCGTATGCTGGTGGGCTATGCGGACCGGCGTCTCAATCGGCGCTTGGAGGAGGCCTACGATGTCGACGGGCGCCCGCCTGGCGTCGTCCGGGACAAGGCATACATCCTTCGAGCATTGGTACACTCCGTGGATCGTATGCTGGCCCAGGAACACGTCCCCGAGACTGTTGTGAGAGGGCTCCTGCGTGGTCTGGTTGCGAACGCTTTCCTGAACGAGGAACATAGGGACGCGCTGGAGCGCTTTCGTCGAGAGCATGGGTACGGCGCACCCGGTTTCCTCACCATCTCGCCGGGCAAACTGTGTAACTTGCACTGCAAGGGATGTTACGCCAGTTCCGGTGTTGATAACGAGAAACTGGATTGGGAAGTCTTTGATCGTATCATCACCGAGGCCCAAACGCTATGGGGGTCGGGCTTCATCGTCATCTCTGGTGGTGAGCCACTGGCCTACCGCTCGCAGGGCAAAGGCATCCTGGATGCTGCCGCCAAGCACCAGGATATGTTCTTCCTGATGTACACCAACGGCACGCTGATTGACGACAAAATGGCTGCCCGCATGGCCAAAGTAGGCAACATCACCCCGGCCATCTCTGTCGAGGGATTCGAGGAGCGCACCGATGCGCGGCGCGGCAAAGGTGTTTTCCAACGAGTGCTGGCGGCAATGGCCAACCTGCGTGAAGCCGGCGTGCCCTTTGGCATCTCTCTCACTGCTACCTGCGAGAACTGTGAGGAGATTCTCTCTGACGAGTTCCTCGACTTTTTCTTCGAGGAGCAGGGAGCTGTGTACGGCTGGATTTTCCAGTACATGCCCATCGGGCGGGGCTTTACGCTGAACATGCTCCCCACACCGGAGCAACGGACTTGGATGTGGAAACGAACTTGGCAGGTGGTGCGCGAGAAAAGGTACTTCCTGCCCGACTTTTGGAACCTGGGCACTTGCTCCAACGGCTGTATCTCGGCCGGACGTAAGGGGGGGTACCTTTACATTGATTGGAACGGTAAGGTGATGCCCTGCGTCTTTGTCCCGTATTCGCCGGTCAACATCAACGACATCTATCAGCAGGGCAAGACCCTGAATGACGTCCTGGAGGAGCCATTCTTCAAGAGCATCCGTCATTGGCAGGACGAGTACGGATACGCGGCGACCAGGCCAGAGGAGCATCGGGGTAACTGGCTGATGCCTTGCATCATCCGCGATCACCATGCCGATTTTCGCCGCATTCTAGGTGCGACTGAGCCGGACCCGGAGGACAAGGCTGCGCGGCAGGCGCTGATAGATCCGGCCTACTTCGATGGCCTCGTTCGGTACAACGAGGACGTGGCGCGGCTGATGGATCCTATATGGGAGCAAGAGTATCTGGGCAATGGCAAGGAGCCGTTGGGCAGTGAAAGGCAAACGGTACACTGAGCCGACTGTTGATGACGCGTCTTGGTGATCGGCGGCTTGTTGCGCCTGCTCGTCGCTGCCGGCTTTGCGGCAGACGCGAGTGCAAACCAGGCCGCTTCCGGGCGCAAGCTATTGCGGGCCGTCGGCCTGTGAAAGAGGGGGTGAGGCGATGTAAGATGGCGAAACGATGGGAAGCGAAAGAGAACTAGGAGATGAGACGATGGCCGGGTTGATCGAGAAAAGCCTGTTGTTGGGACTGGGTATGCTGACACTGACCCGCGACAAGGTGGCTCAATTCGTGGACAAGCTGGTCGAAGAGGGGGAAATCAAGTCGGAAGATGCTCCCGGCTTTGTTAACCGCCTCGTGGTCAAGGGGAAGGAGGAGCGGGAGGAGTTGCGCAAACTGGTGCGCCAGGAACTTGACCGCGTGACTCCCACTACCCGCCAGGACATCGAGGAGTTGAACCGCAAGATTGAGGCGCTAGCTGTCCAGATCGAGAAACTAGCTCGCGAGCAGGTTCCAGAGGAATAGGCAGCTACCGACTGAGGGCGACCGGACCGAGCCGTGGCAACGTGCAGACGAGTCCTGCGGCTACTGCCCGGTCGCCTAGCGTCGAAGGATCAGGAGATAAATTTGAAAGCCCGCATGGCGCGGATGTTTGTGAGCAGTCTTTCTCAGGATGACCTGCTGCGGATCGCCGGCGATCTGTTCGCCAAATGGGCGAGCAGGATGAGTGGGGAGGAACAACTGGCTTTCCTGCAGCGGCTGGTGGAGGAAAACCTAGAGTATGTGCTGGCGGACCTGGACAGCCGGCAGCGCGCCCGACTGATGAACAACCTGTTGCCCCTCATCGCCCGCCACTTTCCGCTGGACGACGTGGACATCCTGGAGGCCTTTGCCGGTTTCGAAGCTCCTCAGAAATCGGAATGGGATGGGCTGTAATCGGCATGCGTTGCCGTCACGAGCGACTCCTTTTGCGGCGGCGTGGGAGGCTACAGCCGTAGTTGCGTTGGCCCGAGCGCTGCGGGCAGCGGGGCACACGGTACGCGCTTTCACCGCCGGGAAGAAGAAAGATCCTCCGCGTCTTGTTCCTGGAGGAGAAGAATGACGGTCATGCTGTGGGGATTGCTTATTCTGGCTATAGGCGCAATTGCATGGTGGGCTGGCCAGGCGGGTTGGACCATGCTGCGTGATTCGTACCGTACGCTGCCTGATGATAGCAAGCGCAACCTATCGCTTCCGATGACGGTGGCAGTACTGTTGACACTGCGGGGTATGGGGCTGCTGGTTGTCGCACAGGATGCCGCAATCAATCAGGATGCTGCAATCATTTCTGTCTCCGCAGGGTGGTTGCTAGCAGCAGTCGTAGTGATGCTGATCCTGCGCTGGCCCCGGCACTGACAAGGAGAAATACAGAATGGAGACTTTGCTTCTCAAAGTCGGACTGGCCCTCAGTGGCGGCGGTGCGCGGGGGCTGGCCCATATCGGTGTGCTCAAGGTTCTGGAGCGGGAGGGCATACCAATCGACTACCTGGCTGGCACTAGCATGGGCGGTCTCATCGCTGCAGCGCGTGCCGCCGGGCTGAGCCCCCACTTCTTGGAACAGGAGTCGCTGCGTATGGCCAGCCTCCGCCGTCTGCTGGCCCTAGCCGACCTATCACTGCCCCGACGTGGCTTCTTCGAGGGCCAGAAAGTGCATCAGTACCTAGCCGAGCATCTCGGTGACCGCACCTTCGACGACTTGCAGCTCCCACTAGCGCTGGTCGCCGTGGACCTGGTCGGCGGTGGCGTGGTGATTCTGCGTGAGGGGCGGGTGGTCGATGCCGTGCGAGCCACCATCAGCATACCGGGCATCTTTGTGCCCGTGGAACGAGATGGACAGTTGCTCGTGGATGGGGGTCTCCTGAACAACCTGCCCACTGACGTGGTGCGGCAGATGGGCGCCGACGCCGTCATCGCCGTGGACGTTATGATGGACCTCGATGCCGAGCCCTCGCTCATGCAGGCAGTGCAACATCGCCGCTACGTTCCCGATGGGCTGGTGGACACAGTTGAGGTGCTGTACCGCTCACTAGAAGTAATGAGGGCAGCGATCCATCGCCG
>CAZTMY010000056.1:0-11609 GCA_964614895.1 uncultured Anaerolineales bacterium | reverse complement strand
CACTTGGGTTATGCGTCAACCCAACGATAGTAAAGAGATGGCCGAGTTCTCGCACGCCATTCAAGAGGGCGCCGCTGCGTATCTCAAGCGGCTCTATCGGGCGTTGGGTCTCCTGGCGGTGGGAGTGGCAGTCATTCTGCTCTTGACCGTGAACTGGCAGACTGCCCTGGCCTACGTGATAGGCGCGGGCTTTTCCGCTATCGCAGGCTATGCGGGTATGTATGTCGCCACGCGCGCCAACGCGCGCGTCGCCTGGGCGGCACGATCTGGCCTCCAAGAGGCGTTTCCCGTGGGGTTCTTTGCGGGTGGCGTCATGGGCATGTCGGTGGTGGGCGTGGCCCTCATTGGCATGACTCTGATCTATATGATCTTCCGGGGCACGCCGCTCGAAGGAGGTGCTCCCAGCGTCGTGCTAGGGTTCAGCTTTGGGGCTAGCACGATGGCGCTGCTCGCCAAGGCTGGCGGCGGCATCTATACCAAGACGGCTGATATCGCTGCAGACTTGGTAGGCAAGGTCGAGTTTGGCATGGCCGAGGATGACCCGCGCAACCCTGCCGTGGTCGCGGACAATGTCGGCGACAACGTTGGTGACGTGGCCGGCATGGGCTCGGACATCTTTGACTCGTACGTGGCTAGTGTGGTGGCCGTGATGATCCTTGGCTTCGAGCTTTACCGTGGCAATACCCGGGCAGAGCTCTTTGTTGTGTTCCCGCTCATTCTCAGCGCTTTAGGCATATTTGCCTCAGTACTGGGCATGCTCTTTGTAAGGACTGGTGGACGTAACGACCCCGGCCGGGCGCTGAACACGGGCACGGTGGCTACCACCTTGATCCTGGCACTAATGGTGACCATAGTTTGCTTCCTGCTCCCCTTCGATCAGCCTTGGGGCTTGATCCTTCCCACGGTGTTTGGCTTGGGCGCCGGCGTGGTGTTGGGGTTCACCACGGACAAGTATACCGACATTGATCAGGCCGCCGTGCAGACCACGGCCAAGGCCGCCATGTCGGGCCCGGCGTTGGTCATCATTGAGGGTTTCTCGTACGGCCTGATCAGCATCGTGCCATCGATGATCGGCATCGCTGGCGCCATGGTGGCTTCGTTCTTGTTGGCGCAGGTGTTTGGGGTGCCGGGAACGTATGGGGTCTCGTTGGCGGCTGTGGGTATGCTGGCCATCACGGGTATGATTGTCTCTAGCGATGCTTACGGCCCAATTGTGGATAACGCTCGCGGTTGTGCCGAGATGGGGCATGAGGACGATGCGACCATCTCTGTGTGTGACCGGCTCGATGCGGCCGGCAACACGGCCAAGGCTATCACCAAGGGCTTTGCCATCGGCGCCGCAGCGCTCACGGTGCTGGCGTTGTTTTCAGCTTATGCCGAGACCGTGGACCTCAGCACGTTGAGTCTCACCGAGCCGACCGTAGTAGCGGGCCTGTTCCTGGGTGCCATGATGCCACCCTACTTTTCCGCGTTGCTGATGCTCTCCGTAGGTCGCAATGCTGAGCTCATGGTGGCCGAGATTCGGCGCCAGTTCAAGGAGATCCCTGGCGTGCTAGCAGGGACCGTCAAGCCGGATAGCACACTGTGCGTCGACATCGCCACCCGTGGCGCTCTAAAAGAGCTGGTGCTGCCCGCGGCACTCTCTCTAGTGACGCCGTTCTTGGTAGGCTTGCTCTTGGGCGTCGAAGCGCTAGGCGGATTCCTGGGCGGCAGCATTGTGAGTGGCATCACCTTTGCGCTGTTCATGTCTAATGCTGGCGGGTTGTGGGATAACGCCAAAAAGTTCATTGAGGATGGCGCCTTTGGTGGCAAGGGCTCTGATGCGCACAAGGCTGCGGTCGTTGGTGATACCGTAGGCGATCCCTTCAAGGACACCGCTGGCCCATCGCTGAACACGCTGATCACGGTCATGTCGCTCTCCGCGACGGTGTTTGCGCCGATCTTGGTCAAGATCGCGTTCTTCTAAGAGATTGGTTACGAACAACCGTGAAGGGGCCGTCCTCGTCGAGGACGGCCCCTTGCTCGTGATATGCGCTGATGCCTAGCCCCGGTGGTGATAGACATCCCAACCGAGATAGGTCGTGAACGCATCCTCCAGCGCGTCGGCGACGAGGCTGGGGTTGGCCGCAACGTGGTGCTCGAACCCGTTGGCGCAGATGTACTTCAGGAGCTGCTGGAACCGGGGTACCTCGATGACGCCGTAGCCGCCAAAGGTCTCCACGACATCGTCGGTGATGCGCCCTTCGCCCACGTAGGCGCGGATGGAGCCCTGCGAGTCATCGGTCGAGACGCGGCAGTAGGTCAGAGCGGTTGGCTTGATGCGACCCACGATGGTGCCATAGGTGTTGTCTTTGCCCACCGAGCCCGCGATGATCTCTTGATAGTCCATCTTGCCTTCGTTGCCAAAGAAGGCCTGGGGCAAGTTACTGCAGTGGAAAACCACGGCCTTGTTGGGATCGTTGCCATAGTTGTTGTTCCAATCCAAGAGCGCGCTGGGCTTGCCAGAGGCTAGCACCATGGCGTACATTCCAATGAGGCCGGTGATGTCCGTCTCACACGCTGCCGGGATAAGCTTGTTGCTGAGCATGCTCATGGCGGTGCAAGGTACGACGCCATAGAACTCTTCCATGGCCGTCCAACACTGGACCGCGATGCCGTCCAGCTCATGGTCGGCGATGAAATCGTCCAGCACGACTGCCAGCTTGCCAATGCGATTTAGGGCTTCCTGGGGCACGTCAGTGGTCCGTTCGTAGGCGCGGATCTCGTCGATCTGCTGGCGGACGCGGGCATCGTCATCCTCTAGTTTCCAGGCTTGCCCAAAGATTTCGGAGAGGTCCACCGATTCGATCGAAATGCCCGCTTGCTCTAACAGCTTTTCGCTGTAGCGGACGGTGATGAACGCGGCGGGCCGTGCCCCAACCTGGCCAAAGCGGGCGCCTCGTAGCCCTCGTACTACCCGGCACGTGGCCGCAAAGCGGCGCAGATCCTGCCGGAACTGGGGGCTGTCTAGGGGCTCGGTGTGTAGCGTCGTGAGGCTGTAGGAGATGCCATATTGCCACAGGTTGTTGCAGGCGGACATCTTCCCGCAGAAGCTGTCGCGACGCGTGGCGATGCCCATGGCGCCGGGAACATCAGGGCTGGCTTGCATGAGAACGGGCACATCCAGATTGGCCAGCCGGATGGCATCGGCGATGCCGCGCTCCTCGCCAAAGTTGGGCAGGGTCACGAGGATGCCGTCAATCTCGTCGGCATGCTCCTTGAAGAGGGCGGCACACTTTTTCGAGTCCTCCCAGGTCTCTACTGATCCATAGTTGGTGTTCTCAGGGGTGAGGCAGATCGGTGTGATCCCCTCTTCCTCCAGAACGCGAAGAGCGGTCTCGCGTCCCTCTTTGCAGAGATGCGACGGAAAAAAGCCGCGGTTCCCAACGATGACGCCCAGCGTGGTCATGATAGGCCTCCTAGGTAAAGATGCTCGGGGTGGCCCGAGCGGAACGTATGTTGCTGCAAACATTATGGATATGGGCATCGCCCCTGTCCAGGGAGCGAATGAGCGAACGGTTCGGGGTAGTAGAGGAGCTGCTCTATGCACGAATCTGGTGGCAAACCAGGTACAGTGGCGGTGCGTTGGGGAGAGGTGACGTTGCACCTGGACACCGACCCGCGCATGCGGCCATGGGCTGAAGTGGAGGCCTCGGAGCTATTGCTGGCGCGACACGCCATCATCGCAGCGGGAGACCGGGTGCTGGTGTGGCCAGCCGGACACGGGGGGTTGGCCATCCTTGCGGCGGCTCGCACTGAGCCTGAACGCGTGGTGGCCTACGATTCTCACTGGGTAGCAGCTCGCGTGTGCGAACGCAACTTGGCTCGTCACGGATTGGCGAGAGCTCTGGTACATTGCGGCCCGCCACGGATGTCGGACGAACCCTACGATGTCGCCCTGATGAGCCTTCCCAAGGGGCGCGCGACACAGCGGCTCTACGCGGCGTATGCCCACGCGATGCTACGGCTGGGTGGGAGGTTGTACGTTGCTGGCGCCAACGCGGCGGGGGCCAAGAGCGCGTTTCGCGATCTCGAGACCCTGTTCCATCCACTGGGCGTTTTGGGATACAAGGGCGGGCATCGTGCAGCCGCCTTTGTGCGCGAGGGCCGTCGGCGGCTGGAGGGGGTCTTTGCAGAGTCCGGAATCGCGCCTGGCACCTGGCGCTCGTTCGCTTGGGAGGTGGCCGGGGAGCGCTATCGGGCTCGGACGACAGCTGGGGTGTTCTCGTGGGAGCACCTAGATCCGGGCACCGCCACGCTCCTTGAGAGCGTGTCGATACCGTCGGACGCGCGTGTGCTGGATCTGGGTTGCGGGTGGGGGGCTATTGGTGTGCACGCTGCCCACCGGGCGCACAAGGGGCGGGTGACGCTAGTGGATGTGGATGCCATGGCGGTGCGGTCAGCACAGGAGACGCTACGCGCCAACGGTATTGTGAACGCGCGTGTGGTGTTGGGCGATGGGGCCAGGGCGGCATCGCCGGGACCCTATGATCTGGTGCTAAGTAATCCCCCGTTCCACCGGGGCCATAGTGTTGACCGCGAGCTAGCCGAGAATCTGGTGAGCGAGGCGGCGGATCTGCTGGCACCTGGTGGCCAAGTTACCATCGTGGCGAACCGCTTCCTACGCTACGAGCGCGCGATGGAAGCGTGCCTGGAGCAGGTGCGGTGTCTGGCTGCAGATGCCCGCTATCACGTATTGACCGGTACGGCCTCAGGGGGCAGGTGAGCGCACACTGGATACGAATATCGTATTATCTTGAGAAGTACTTGACGAAAATCGTAATCTGTGGTATGATTTAATACGAAGGGGTGAGATTGCCAGCATGGATGAGCTTGACCGCCAGATAGCAGAACTCGTGCGGGTGGATCCGCGCCGGACCAATGTGGATATGGCGCGGTATCTTGGCGTGAGCGAGGGCACGGTCCGCAAAAGGCTGGATCGTCTGCTTGGCGATGGCCTCATCCGGCTGGGAGGCATCATTGAGCCGGATCTCTTTGGGTACGACGTGCGCGTCCTGATCTTTCTCAAGGTAGAGTTGGCCAGCGTCAACGCAGTGGGGCGCGCGCTACGAGATATGCCCGAGATCATGAGCGTCTATTTGGTGACGGGCGAATACGACATTGTTGCCGAGGGAGCATTTGCTTCCGACAAGGCGTTGATGGATTTCCTTACAGGTCGCGTTGCTGGGCTTGATGGGGTCCTCGAGAGCAAGACGGGACATGTGCCCGCTATCCTCAAGCGAGCTCTGGATTGGGCGCCACCGAAACCGCCGCCAGGGCGTATTCTGGTTGTGGACGATGATCCCGATTTCCTCGAGATCACGCGCCTGGTGCTTGAGCGCGAGGGATTCGAAGTAGCCCACGCCGCCAGCGGCAACGAGGCGTTTCGCGCTATGCTCAAGTCGCCCGCCGATCTCGTGTTGCTCGACATCATGATGGAAGGCGTGCTGGATGGTTGGGACGCCGCACGCCGTATTCGCGAGCTGGCAGTGGGTGGAGACGTTCCCATCCTGGTGGTTAGCTCTATTACCGAGACCGACTATCTCGGGATGGTGCCAACGGACGAGGACCATCTGATCGACTATTTTATGAGCAAGCCCGTCGATCCAACGGCGTTGCTGGCGCAGGTGCGACGGCTCTTGAGGCGTCGCTAGGGCAAGGGAGGGCGTAATGTGCAAGGTGCTGGTGGTGGACGATGATCCCGATTTCTGCGAGATCATGCGCTTGATTCTTACTCGCAAGGGCTACCAGGTGGAGACAGCGGCGAACGGCGACATGGCGCTTCGCTTGATGCGCGAGGATCGGCCGGCCCTCGTGGTGCTAGACGTCATGATGGCTGGTGTGCTGGACGGGGTGTCTGTGGCGCATGCCATGTCCGACGAACCCTCGCTGCGGGACGTCCCGATCGTCATGGTGTCATCCATTGCCGGTAGCCACAACGCCGAAATGTTCCCGACAGATGAGTACATCCCGATCGATGCCTGGATCTCCAAACCTGTGCAACCCGAGGAACTGTTGGCGACTGTGTCCCGGCTCACGAGTTGACCGTGACGTCGGATCTTGCGGGGAGGAGGACTGCGTGGCCAGACTCAGCACCAAGACGGTCCTGGTAATAGATGATGACCCCGACTTTGTGGGATTTGTCGACATCATCCTCTCTGCCAACGGCTACCGTGTCTGCACAGCCGAAGGCGCTGACGAAGGTCTCAGGCTAGCGCGCGCAGTCCATCCGGACCTTATCATGGTGGACTTGATGATGTCCTACAAGCTGGCGGGCAACACGGTGACCCGAGAGCTGGCCCGCGATCCGGCTTTGAGGGATATCCCTGTTCTGATGGTGTCCGCGATCGTAAGCGACCGCGATGACGCGATTTTACCCCGGGGAGAGGACGCTCACGTTGACGCTTTCATGGTGAAACCCCTCGACCCCTCCGAACTACTGGCGCGGGTTGCCGAATTGGTGGGAGGTCCACCATCCTCAGGGAGGGAGTCATGATGAAACCAGGACAGTTGGCCAGCACAGATCTCATGGAGAGGGCTAGGCTGTTGACGGCGCTGTACGTCGCGCAGGAACAGCATGGCTATCTCACCGCTGAGGCTATTGAGCGAGTGGCGGAGCGCCTGCATATGGTGCCGGGCAAGGTCTATGAGACGGCTACCTTTTACTCCATGTACCGGATGGAACCTATGGGTCGGTACGTGATCCAGGTATGCGAAGGCCTATCCTGCCATCTGGCTGGCGGGGCGGAACGCCTTCTGGACTATCTCGTGGACAAGCTGGGTATTCGGCCAGGCGAAACTACCGATGATGGTCTCTTTTCCCTGGTGGCTGTGCAATGTTTGGCCGCCTGTGACGCCTCGCCCGCGATGCGTGTGAACGATACGCTCTACACGGATCTTACCTTTGATAAGGTCGATTCCATCCTGAATCGGTTGGGAGGGCGCTGATGTTCGAGCCAATCCTACTCAGAAGGGCAGGTTTGCCGCGCTCGGAAACCATTGAGGTCTATCTTGCCAATGGAGGCTATCAAGCTCTGCCACAAGCGCTCGCCATGTCCCCTGCCGAGCTTATCGATCTGATCAAGCGCTCCAAACTGCGCGGACGGGGTGGTGCGGGCTTTCCCGCTGGCCTCAAATGGGGCTTTATGCCCAAGGAGGATGTCACCAAGTTCCTGGCCGTGAACACCGATGAGGGCGAACCAGGCACGTTCAAGGATCGTAAGCTTATCGAGGCGGATCCGCATCAGGTCATCGAGGGAGCCATCATCGCTGCCTATGCCGTGGGAGCTAGGCATGCCTTTGTGTACATTCGTGGCGAGTTCTTTATCGGCGTCAAGCGCTGGAACAAGGCCATCAACGATGCCTACGCGCACGGCTACTTGGGCGAGGATATCCTGGGTAGCGGCTACTCGCTGGACATGACGGTTCATCGGGGAGCAGGTGCCTACATCTGCGGCGAAGAGACGGCTATGATAAACTCGCTGGAGGGCAAGCGCGGCGAGCCACGCATCAAGCCCCCCTATCCGGCGCAAACGGGATACCATCAGGCTCCTACACTGGTCCACAATGTAGAGACCTTGGCGAACGTGCCGCACATCGTGCTCAACGGGGCGGACTGGTACCGCAGCATCGGGACGGAGAACAGCACCGGCCCCAAGCTGTTTTGCGTCAGCGGGCACGTGTATCGACGGGGCGTCTATGAGCTGCCGTTGGGCACGCCGCTCAGTACCATCATATATGACTATGCTGGTGGCGTCCCGGGAGGCAAAAAGCTCAAGGCTGTCATTCCGGGCGGCGCCTCGACGCCGTTTATCACCGCGGAGAACGTGGACGTGCCCATGGACTTTGAGTCGCTGGCTGCTATTGGCTCAGCGTTGGGCACAGGCGCCATTGTGGTCATGGATGAGGACACCTGCATGGTGGATGTGGCCCTGCGAACCGCTCGGTTCTTTGCGCACGAGTCGTGTGGCAAGTGCACACCTTGTCGCGTGGGCGGGCGCTGCATCGTGGATCTGCTTGAGGGTATCACGGAGGGGCGCGGCCAGCGCGGCGACATAGCCAAGCTCTACAGGCTCTGCGATGGCATCGCCGGCAAGACCTTCTGCCCAATGGGCGACGCGATGGTGGCGCCGATTCGAAGCAGTCTGGATCTCTTTGGGGACGAGTATGAGCGCCACTTGGATGGTGGATGCGCCGCGGCGCACTAGGGATTGGGTAGCGGGCACGAAAGCAAGGGAGACAGAGATGGCCAAGATCCTGGTTGTGGACGACGATCCCGACTTTTTGGAGGCAACGCGCATGGTCCTAGAGCCAGCGGGCCACGAGGTGATCACCGCCACGGACGGCGACGAGGGCTTGGAGCGCTCGCAGCAGGAAGAGCCCGATCTGGTAATTCTGGACGTCATCATGTCCACTGTGCTGGACGGACTCAACATGAGCCAGCGCATGAGCCAGGACCCCGACCAGGCCGATATCCCTATCCTGATGGTGACCTCGATCGCCAACAGCGACTACCGTGAGCTCTTTCCGACGGATGAGTATATACACATTGATGACTTTGTAAGCAAGCCCATTGCCCCTGATGATCTGCTCAACCGTGTAGAGCGCTTGCTCAAGCGAGGGCAGGGAGCGTAGACTATGGCGAGCGGCCAGCCTATAATTGGCAGGATTCGGGTTGGCGGGATCATCGAGCAGCGAAACTTGGCCCTAATTGGCCTGATGTCAGCGCCAGATCGGCCGGGCCTGGCGGCCACCGTCTTTCGGGCCTTGGGCAGCGCTGGCCTCAACGCGCAGTTCATCGTGCAGAGCATCGATCTGAACAATCACTCGCACATCCAGTTTCTGGTAGCTCAGAGCGACCTTGAGTCAACGCTAGAGGTGTTGCAGCCCGTGGCAGAGGCCTTGGCGGTGGAAAAGCTGACCGACCTACATCCTGTGATGCAGCTAGCCGTTTTTGGCCCCGACTTTCGCGAGCGGCCTGGCATCGCAGCGGTAGTCTTTGGGGCTTTGGCCTCTGCGGGCGTCAACATCCTTGCCGTCAGCACGTCCATCTCGACCGTCTCATGCGTACTGCACGATCGCGATCGGGATGCCGCCATGGGAGCGCTGCGCGGGGTGTTAGAGTTTCCGTAGTGGCAGCATCAGGTCGCGGAAGGAGCGGCGTGGGCGACCTCTTTCGTATTCTAGTGGAGCGCGCCAGTGACGATCGCTCCCGATGGTTGGTGCGCTTCCGCTGGCTGTTGCTAATCGTTGCCACAGTGGCGGTCCTGGCGCTGGATGTTGTACTCGGCTTTGTGTTGCCCCATGGCAAGCTGGTAACGCTGCTCGCGGTGGTGTTGATCTACAACACGGTGTTCTGGTGGCTGGGTCATCACCCCAGCAAACGCATCGCCAGGCACCGCTTCTACACCGCCTTGACGCACGCCCAGATCGGGGCTGACATGGTGGCGTTCACCGCACTGCTGCATCTATCAGGGGGGCTGGAGAACCCACTGTTTGCGCTGTACATCTTGCTGGTGGGCTTGGGTAGCATCCTCACCAGCCCCACGGTGAGCTATGGTTATGCCGCTGGGGCCACCGGTCTGTGGTTTCTCTTGACCCTCCTCGAGGCCGTGGGCATCCTGCCGCACTATAACCTGGCGGGGTTTCGGTTGCCGACCCGTTACCGCGAGTGGCCCCATCTGGTCAGCGTTTGGTTTGCTGTCGCGGCTGGCACCTTTGGCATCGCGTATCTGAGTTCGGGCATCATGCAGTACCTGCGTCGCGGGGAGCAAGAGCTCCGGCGGGCCAATGCTGCCTGCGAGGCCCGCGCTGGCGAGTTAATGCGTCTCAACGAGCAACTGCAGGAGCTGGACCAAAGCCGATATCTGTTCATCCGGCTGGTCACCCACGAGTTGCGCGCGCCGGTAGCTGCCATCCAGAGCTATCTCCGTCTCATTCTGGAGGGCTATGTGCCTGACGAGCGGTTGATGGAGATCGTGGCCAAGGCCGAACGACGTGCGCACGATCAGCTCGAGCTGATCGGGGATCTCTTGGATCTGGCACGTGTGCAAGACGTGCGCGACCAGCCTCAACTTCAAGCTGTGGACGTGGGCGCAGTGCTTCGAGACGTGTTGGATATGATAGCCCCTCGGATCGAGGGCAAGCGGCTGCAACTGGAGGTCGATGTGGCTTCTGATCTGCCGCTCGTGCAGGCTACGGAGGCTCATATCCAGCAAGTATGGACGAATCTCATCAGCAATGCTGTCAAGTATACTCCTGAGGAGGGAAGGATCTCGATTCAGCTCCGTCTTGATGATGGCATGCTCCGTGGTACCGTGAGTGACACGGGCATCGGCATTCACCCCGAAGAGCTTGAGCACATCTTTGAAGAGTTCTTCCGGACGGACGCGGCCAAGGCTATGGCAAGGTACGGCACTGGCCTAGGGCTCTCCATCGTAAAAAGCGTGGTGGAACGCTACGGTGGGAAGATCTGGGTTGAATCTGTTGTGGGCGAGGGGAGCACCTTTGCTTTCACTCTGCCTACTACGCGCAGCGATGTGGAGGGCTAGTCAAGTTCTCTGATGATTGTTCGCTCGCTTGGACACGTGCTAGGATTGACTTTTGATCTGCTGGGGCATTGCAGTTGGTGATGCTTCTTGCCCTATAGTGCAAGTGGACGTATGATAGGGACGTTATCTAGTACTGGTAGCGTCCGGGCTTGACGGTCGCGATACAGGTCCGTAGCTATCGCCGCTGGCGTCGATGGGGCTGAACATGGCGAGGTTGCCCCGGGCCGGCGGTATCTTTGCGCCGTCGATCGGCCTGGTAGTCACACGGGAGGATGGCGTGACGCTCAATTCCGCACAACCATTGCACATTGGGTCTGATGAGCAGGAGGCCGACTGTCTCTCTATACTGGAGCTGGCCGATCCCGAGCTGGCTCGGCCATTGCGGGCAGAGTCGCGCCGTCAGCGTGAGACCATTGAGCTGATAGCATCGGAGAACCACGCTAGCGCCGCCGTGCGAGCTGCCCAGGGCACTGTCCTCACCAACAAGTATGCTGAAGGCTATCCGGGGCGACGCTATTACGGTGGATGCGCGCACGTGGATGAGGTCGAACGTCTTGCTATCCAGCGCTGCAAACAGCTTTTTCACTGTGATCACGCCAACGTGCAGCCACATTCAGGCTCGCAAGCCAACGCCGCTGCCTATATGTCTGTGCTCGACATCGGTGACACGGTCCTCGCCATGAGTCTGGCCCATGGCGGCCATCTCACGCATGGGCACCCCCTTAGCTTTTCAGGGAGAGAGTACCACTTTGTGCCCTATGGTGTAGATCGCGAGACCGAGCGGATTGACTATGAGGCGTTGGAGGCCCTGGCCAAGCGCGAGCGTCCCAAGATGATCGTCGCTGGGGCTAGTGCCTATGCCCGGATCATCGATTTCGCACGGCTACGAGCCATCGCTGATGATGTGGGTGCCTTGCTGATGGTGGATATGGCCCACATCGCTGGGCTGGTGGCGACGGGTGTGCATCCGAGCCCCATTCCGCACGCGGATCTGGTCACCAGCACGACGCACAAGACGTT
>CAZTMY010000055.1:10044-11714 GCA_964614895.1 uncultured Anaerolineales bacterium | reverse complement strand
CATCCAGGGTTTCACCAACATCTTGGTAATGACCGGCGGCGGCCCTGGCACAACGACCATGGTTCCGGGACTGTGGCTCTACAAGAATGCCATGAACTATAACAAGATGGGCTATGCTTGCGCCATTGGCACCTTCCTGTTTGCCATCACCATGGGACTCACGTTCCTGAACCTGCGCTTTGTGCAATCCAGCGCCGAGTTTGAGGGAGCCTAGAGGCCATGAATACCAAACTACTCAAGCAAGACTGGCCAAAGCATGTGATCCTGCTGTTGGCAGGCTTTATCACCTTCTACCCGTTCATCTTTATGGTGCAGACGTCGTTCAAAACGTCATTTCAGTTTCAGCATAACTTCTGGGCACCCACCTGGCCACTCGCGCTGCTCAACTACAAGGATGCCTTCAGTGAGATCTGGCCCTATCTGGTCAACA
Organism: uncultured Anaerolineales bacterium; assembly: GCA_964614895.1. Taxonomy (GTDB): domain Bacteria; phylum Chloroflexota; class Anaerolineae; order UBA1429; family UBA1429; genus DAIRUQ01. Next base: position 11,284 of record CAZTMY010000055.1, on the reverse strand, counting down.
GTTTTATCGTTAGCGGTGTAACGGTCATAGCCGTGCTGGGCATCTCCAGCTTTTCGGCCTACACCTTTGCGCGCTATGACTTCCCCGGACGCGAGATCCTCTTCCTAGGCATCTTGGGTTTGCTGATGATCCCAGGCATCTTGACCCTGGTGCCCCAATTCCTGCTAATCCGTGACTTTGGCCTGATCGGCACGCGATGGGCGTTGATCTTGCCATACCTATCAGGCGGGCAGGTGTTTGCCATCTTTATCATGCGAAGTTTCATCGCCGGCCTGCCGGAAGAGCTGTACGAGTCGGCTCGTATCGATGGCGCCAGCAACTGGCACATGTTCTGGCGGATCACCATGCCGCTTTGCAAGCCTATTTTGGTGACCATCGGGGTAATGAATATCCTCAGCACATGGAATGACTATATCTGGCCGCTGGTCACCTTGCCGGACGATCGCCTTTGGACGGTCACCGTGGGCATCGTCAAGTTCACCGGACACTTTCAGGGGCTAGAGGCGTGGGGCCAGATGTTCGCCGGCTATGTGATCGCCTCGGTGCCGCTAGTGGTGCTGTTCCTGTTCACGATGCGAGCCTTTATCTCGGGGCTGATGTCCGGCGCCATCAAGGCCTAGGGACGCGCGTTCGTTCAGACACAGCAGCACGCAACGCGTTCGCGGCAGGCATGTCGAGCCCGCGTCATTGCTTGTGGCGCGGGTTTGCCTATGTGCTATGTGCGTCTACGGTGATATGAAGGACGAGGTATGAGAGTAGTTGATACCATGTTGGGCCTGTCCAAGCTGGCCATCAAGCGGTTGCGGAGCGATCCGTGGCTCAGCTTGGGTCTGATCGCTGGGTTAATCGTGGCAGTGATGCTCACCGTGAGCGTGCCCATGTACACCGAGGCGGCCAATAACCGGCTGCTCCAGCAAGAGCTGGTGAGTGTGGACCGCACCTTGCGCATTCCGTATATGTTTCGTGCCATCAACACCGCCGGCGAGATCGGCGAGACGCAGCTCGAGGTAGCTGACCGTGTGCTAGATACACAGGCGCCCCAACTGATCGGTTTGCCAATGGAGATGTCCGGGTTTACCGTGCAGTCCGATTACTTTGGCATGTATGCTGTTCAGGAAGGTGCCTACGGCAGTCGACGAGACGATCTGGGACGGTTCAAGCTGGGTGCGGTGCGCGATCTGCAGGAGAACATCACGCTCACCGACGGCCGCTGGCCGACAGAGCACGATCCGTCGATGGG
>CAZTMY010000055.1:0-10034 GCA_964614895.1 uncultured Anaerolineales bacterium | reverse complement strand
AGGCCGCTGGCTCCCATCGGCGGCGGAGGCTTCGGCGCGCTGGAGGTGCTGGTCTCCGAGAGAACAGCGGCTGAGATCGGGTTTCAAGCCGGCGAGGACTATGTAATGTTCCGCGGCGTCGAGACGGCCGCGGGCGGCAAGCAGGTGCCCGTACGCGTGGTGGGCATCTGGAAGGCCAAGGATCCCGACAGCAATTTTTGGTTCCTGGCAACCAGCGTCTATGACAGCGTCCTGCTTACATCCGAGACTTCTTACCGCGCCTTTGCCTCGGCGCACCCTGATGACCGCGTGCTCTACTACAACTATTTGGCGTGGTATCGCCTATATGACGGAAGCAAGCTCACAGCGGATCGCGTATCACGAATACTGCGCGGCACCACCATCCTCAAGACGCGCCTGAGCTCGGTGATCCCGGCGATTGGCCTTGCGCTATCCCCTGAGAACGCGCTAACACGCTATCAGCGGTCTGTGCGGCTACAGACAACCCTGATGCTGGCATTTGGCTTGCCGGTGATCATTCTGGTGCTGTGCTTTGTGGCGTTTGTGGCGGGCACCGCTTCCAGCCGGCGTCAGGGCGAGCTGGCGATGCTACGCAGCCGTGGCTATGGCACGGGACACTTGCTGGTGGTATCTGGCGTGGGGGCCCTCGTGCTCGTAGGTACAAGCTTGGGCGTAGGTTTGCTACTGGGGCCCTATGTGGCGCGGCTGATGTGGAGCACGCGCTCCTTCCTCGAGTTCACGGGACGCGAGCCGCTGGCCGTGCGAATTGTTCCTAGTAGCGTGCGCACGGGCCTGTTGATCGGTGCTCTGGCTACAGTCGTCAGCGTGCTGCCTGATCTGAGCAGCGCCGGCCTCACAACGGTGGCCTACTGGCAACGCACGGCCCGCATGACGGCCAAGCCTTGGTGGCAGCGGTACTATCTGGACGTGCTGCTGGCACTTGTCGCCGGCTATGGCTACTATATGATCGTCGAGGGCGATGCCATGGAGTTTTTGCTAGGGGGCAGCGGAGGCCTCTTGGAGAACCCCTTGGTGTTGGTGACCCCGTTCGTGTTCATGCTGGCCGTAGTACTTGTCTTCCTCCGTCTTGTGCCCCTGCTCTTCAAGACGAGCTCTATGGGCACAAGCTTGCTGCCCAACCTAGTCCCTTTCATGGCAACCCGACGGCTAGAGCGAGCATCCAACCGATACAGCGGGGTGCTGATGCTCTTGATGCTCTCGGTGGGGCTCTCCCTGTTTACCGCGTCGATGGCCTGGACGCTCGACCGGAATCTACGTGAGCGCACCTACTTTGAGGTCGGCGCCGATGTAAGCGTCCTTGAGATGGGTGTAGTACCTATGGGGGATATGGGCTCCCAGGGTTCGTCGAGCTTGGGCGGGGAGAGCACGCCGACGGCCAGCGACGTGGATACGTCTGCTACCATCACCGGGGCACTCGTCCCGGTGGAAGAGGCCCTCAACGTGCCCGGAGTGCAGGGCGCCGCGCGGCTCTACCGTGGGTCCGTTTCGGTACGAACGGGTGGCCGCCCAAGGAAGGGGACGTTGGTCGCGGTACAGCGTCTCTACGTGCCGGACGTGGCGTTCTTCCGTTCGGATTTTGGGCCACAGCCATTGGGAGCATTGATGAACACTCTGGCCGTCCACAGCGATGGCGTCCTAGTCGATCCAGATTTCTTGGCAGAGTCAGGACTAACGGTTGGCGACCAAGTGAACATGCAGCTCGATATCTCCCAGGGCCGCACCATAAGCTTCCGCATTGTGGGAACCGTGCGTATGTTTCCGACGGTCTATCGTGAGGACTATCCGCTGTTTGTGACCAACCTCGATTATGTGACGGAACAGCTAGGATGGCCGCTGACGGGACAGATCTGGCTATCTGTAGCTCCCGGCGCTAACGCCGAGGCCATCGCTGAGGGGCTAGAGGCAGAAGGTTTCGCGCTGCGGGGCATCTATGATGCCCGCACGATGATCTCAAGCGAGCAAAGCCAGCTCGTGCGGGTGGGATTGTTTGGCTTCCTGTCAGCGGGATTCGTGGCGACATCTCTGCTCAGCATGCTTTCGCTGCTCATCTACTCGCTGACGTCGTTCAAAGAGCGCTACATCCAGTATGGCATCCTAAGTGCGCTCGGACTGACCAAGGGGCAGATCGCCAGCGAGTTCCTCGCGGAGCAGATGGGCATCCTGAGCCTAGGCATTGCAGCCGGCACGGGTCTAGGAGCCTGGGCATGTGCGCTCTTCTTACCGTTCTTCCAGGTGAGTGCCGCCGGCACATCGCCCATGCCACCCCTCATTGTCGAGATTGCTTTACGCGACATCTGGAAGACCTACGCCGTCATCGGTGTGAGCCTGGTGGTGCTCATTGCTGGTACCGCGCGCTTGCTCAAGAGCCTGCGCATGTTCGAGGCCATCAAGCTAGGCTCGCAGCTCACCGGCTAGGTATCGGGTTGATCGGCTGATGCGTTCATCCTGCCACACCGCTGTCCACCACCAGCGCAGCCTGCAGCCGCGGCTATGCCATCGGGTTACAGGCTTGGGGTTCTGGGGCGCGCGGCTCTGAGATAAACGCAGGCGGGCGGACATGGCTGTCCGCCCGCCTCAAGAGGCCTCGTGCGGGATAGCGTCCTCTAGCTCCTGGGGCGCGCTCCCACCTCCACATCAAGGGTGACGCGCTCGCCATCGCGCAACACCGTCAACGTGATGCGTTGCCCCACGCTTACCTTGCGCGTCAGGTAAGAGATCAGGTCGTCGAACTTGCGCACTTGCTGCCCGTCAATGCCAACGATGATATCGCCGCCAGCGGGCGCATTGGAGCCCATATACCCAACCGTCTCATCGCACGGTTCGAGCCCGGCCCGGTCTGCAGGGCCACCGCGGGTCACCTCCAGAACCAACACGCCATGTTGGTCCTCGGGGAGGCCAGCGGCTTGGTTATAGGCAGGCGTCAAAGTAAAAGTGGTCACGCCTAACCATGGGTGCTCATAGTAGCCTCGAGCGATCAGGGCCGGCGCCACTTTGGCCACCATGTTCGAAGGGACAGCAAAGCCCACACCAGCGGATGCCCCCACCGGCGAGGCGATAGCGGTATTCACCCCTACCACGTTGCCGTTCAGGTCCAGCAAAGGGCCGCCCGAGTTGCCCGGATTGATGGCCGCGTCAGTCTGGATGATATCGGGCAGCGTGTAACTGCCGCCCTCGGCCGTTTGGGAGGTCGGCATCAGCCGCCCCAAGGCGCTAACGATGCCAGTAGTCATGGTACCCTCGAGACCGTAGGGGTTGCCGATGGCCACCACACGATCGCCGACCTCAAGTTGCTCCGAATCCGCCAGCGTGAGAGGATGCAGGAGGTCCGCGTCCACATCTACGTGGATCACAGCCAGGTCACTATCAGGATCGGTGCCCACTACCTCAGCCGTCGCCGTCACATCGTTCCAGAACGTCACCAACACCTTCTCGGCCCCCTTCACGACGTGGTTATTGGTGACGATATAGCCTTGATCGTCATAGACCCAGCCCGATCCCTCGCCTCGGGGGACCAGCGTATCCTCCTGATCCTGCCTGGCGTTAGGCCGATAGAAGCCATAGAGCTGCGAGAGGCGCGCCAATGTGGTGATATTGACAACGGCCGGATTGGCCTTCGCATAGACAGCCGGCAAGACGCTATCCCCAGGCACCACTTCGCCCACAGTCTCAGCGGGAGGGACCGGCGTCGGGCGCGGCACCGCCGTCACCAGCCGCTCCACCGTCACTTCACGCGTCACCACGCGGGGGGCCTCCGTAGCCCGTTGTGAGGTCAATAAGCTTGCCGCCCCACAACACCCGGAAAGCGCCACCGCGACCAACACCAAGACGCCTACGAGCCCAAACGTCCAACGCCTGTTCCTCATCGAAACCTCCAAATGTGAGCCGAGGACGGCTCGGTCATCAGATAGACGTCACACCCAGCAATTATGGTAAGCGTCCGAGGTGACCATGTCAAGATCGTGTGAAGTTTTTGTGTGGACGGCCTTGCCAGGGCGCTTCTCAGCCACTACCATGGCCGCCGACGGAGCCTACAACGGCGCTGCAGAGCCGCGCCCCCTGGGAGGGTCCCATGTCCACTACCCGCCAACGCCTGCTGACCATCCTGGATGGCCGGCCACCCGACCGTATCCCGTGGGTGCCGCGTCTCCTGCTCTGGTACAACGCCCGGCGCGCCACGGGCACTCTGCCCGCTGGCTGGCGTGATCTGTCACTTCGCGAGGTCGAACGCGCCCTGGGCTGCGGCACCCCCGCCCGCGACGGCCAGGTGGCTCGTCGGGGCTACGAAGGCGTGACCATCGAACGCCGCCAGCAAGACGGCCTTGACATCCTCAGCTACCACACACCCGTGGGAAGCGTTCGCCAAGTCAGCCACAGCTCCGAGACGCTGCGGGGCCTGGCCATAGGCGGCCGCGTGTGTGAGCCCTTGCTCAAGGGCCCCGATGATTATGCCGTGTGGGAGTGGGTGACTCAGCACAGCTACTGGGAGCCCACCTATGACGCCTTTCGCGCCTATGATGCCGAGATCGGCGAGGAGGGCTTGCCGCTGGTCTCGGCCGGCGACGCGCCGTTCCACTGGTTCCTGCTAATTGGCGCGGGCTATAACGACGGCTACCTGCAGCTCCAGGATTACCGTCGCGAGGTGGAGCATCTACTGGCCGTCATGACCGAGGTTGAGCGCGAGCGTCTCTGGCCGGTGCTCGAGGCATCGCCCGCTCGCCTGCTGCTGCACGGCGCGCATCATTCGTCGGCCTTTACTCCGCCGCCCATCTATAAGCGCTACGTCCTGCCCTACTATCAGGAATTCAACCCGCGCATGCAGGCAGCCGGCAAATCGGTGGCGCTCCACGCTGACAATGACACCTCGCGCATCGCCCACCTGATCGAACGAGCGGGCTATGACATGGTCGAATGCTTTGTGACGGCGCCCATGGTGCCCTTTACGCTGGAGCAGGCCCGCGAGGTCTGGGGGACACGTGTGATCATCTGGGGCGGGCTGCCATCGCTGCTGCTCTCGCCCAGCGTGCCAGAGGACGAGTTCCGCGCCGAGGTACATCACGTGCTGGACGTCGTCGCGCCCGGAGATGCGTTCATCCTGGGCGTGTCCGACAACGTCATGCCCGATTCGCTAATCGAGCGGGTGGCGTGGGTCAGCGAGATCGTCCAGGAGCGCGGCACATACCCCATCCAGCCCCGAGATTGATGAGGAGGAGGCATTCTATGAACGAGCGCGTACGCATTGGCATCCTGGGTTGCGGCAACATCATGCGGCTGCACCATCTGCCGCGTTATCCCCAGATCCCCGAGGCCCAGGTAGTGGCCCTCTGCGACCAGGACGAGTCTCGCGCCGCCTCGGCACGGGCGCTGTTGCGCGACCGCCTGCTGCGGGCAGCTCACGAGTCCGAGCTCGTTGGCCAGGCGGCAGAGGCCCAGCGGCTGCGGGACGACGCCGGTGGCATCACCATCTACACCGATCCGGCCGCCATGCTGGAGGTCGTGGATGCCGTGGACGTGGCCACGCCGCCACGCTTCCACCCAGAGCACGCGGCGATGGTCTTGGCCGCGGGGCGCAACGTACTGGTGGAAAAGCCCATGGCCCGCACCTGGTGGGAAGCCGCCCAGATCCGCCCCCAGGTGGACGCTGGGCCCGCCTTTTACCAGCATGGTGAGAACTGGATCTATGGCCCCGTTTGCCAGATCGCGCGGGGCCTCGTAGAGGCCGGCAGCATCGGCCGGGTGCAGCGGGTGCAGTGGCTCCAGGCGCACACCGGCCCCAACGCGTTCACGCCGTACTGGTTCTCGGACCCCCTCCAGGCCGGGGGCGGCTCGCTGACCGACTGGGGCGTCCATAGCGCCTGTGCCGCCTGGTACGTCGCCGGCCTGGACAAGCGCCCCACTCACGTTCGCTCCGACGGCATCGGCGTGCGGCTGGCCAGCCGCATCCTGGGGGGCCGGCTGCGAGCCATGCAGGTGGAGGACGACGCGCTCATCGAGGTGACCCTGCGCGACCCCGCCACCGGCGCTGATACGCTGCTCTTGGTAGAAGGCACCTGGTCGCGCTACGCGAGCCACGGCAAGCCTACGCTGGTGCGCATCGAGGGCACCCGCGGTGAGATCGAGATCGAAGGCAGCGGGTTCGGCGCCGAGGAGACGCTCCACGTGCACACGCGCTTCTTGGGGGAGCGCCAGCAGCACCTGGCCCCCTTCAAAACGGCGACCCTGCTGGAGGAGGCGTTTCTGCACGAGATCCGCTCCTTCTGCGTCAGCGCTCGCGACGGCGTCGAGCCGGTGGTCTCCTACGAGGTAGGGTTGGACGTAATGGCCATGCTGGGCGCCGGCTACCTCTCGGAGCTGCTCAAGCGCCAAGCCGTGACCCTGGACGAGTTCCGCGCTTGGAGCCTAGAGACGGCCGCCGCCGCGCCCGAGGGCCAGGAGGCCGAAACGATCATCCGCAAGCTGATGGCCCCCTACCAGCCAGGCTAGACCGCCACAGCAAAGGAGAGAAAGACCATGTCCGCCAGAAATAACCGTCCCAACATCCTGCACATCGTGCCGCACGACCTGGGCAATTGGCTGGGATGCCTGGGCCACGCCGATGTGCGCTCGCCGCGGCTAGACGAGCTAGCCGCGCAGGGCGTCCGTTTCACGCACCACTTTGGGGCGTCTACCTGCTGTTCGCCAGCGCGAGGCTGCACCATGACGGGGCGCTATGCCCACAGCAACGGCCTGATGGGGCTGGTCAACCAGGGTTGGCGGCTGCCCCCCGAGGAGCTCACCCTGGTGGACCATTTCCGCGAGGCCGGCTATTTCACGGTGCATGGCGGCTTTCAGCACGAGCGGGTCCACCGCCAAGACAATCGCTACGAGCGCCTGCTGGATTCGGGCACGGGCATCGAGGCCATCTACTGCGACAACGTGTGCCACGCCGCCGAGGCCTTTCTATGCGAAAGGCGCCCCGGCGATCCGCCGTTCTACCTAAACCTGGGCTTTTTCGAGGTCCACGCGCCGTGGAACCGCCCCGAATACCAGGGCCACTGCCAACCCGAGAACGTCGTCGTGCCCGGTTTCCTGCCCGATATCCCCCTAGTAAGAGAGGCGATAGCCCGGTTCTACGGGGCCATCGCCCATTTTGATGCCTGTATCGGCGGCGTCCTCGATGCCCTGGACGAGGCTGGCCTGGCCGAGGACACGCTGGTGGTCTTTACCACCGACCACGGCATCAGCTTCCCACGGGCCAAAGAGACGCTGTATGACCCCGGCATCCAGACGGCGCTGATCCTACGATGGCCGGGACATATCGCCGCGGGGAGAAAGCAGGACGTGCTGATCTCCAGCGTCGATCTGGCACCGACTCTGTTAGAGGCCATCGGCCAGCCCATTCCGGAGGCCATCCAGGGGCGCTCGTTCTGGCCGTTGCTGACGGGCAAGCCGTACACGCCGCGAACGGAGCTGTACTCGGAGCGCAACTGGCACTGTTACTTTGACCCCAACCGCGCAGTGCGGACGGATCGCTTCAAGCTGATCCGTAACTATGCGCGGCGGGGTCGGATGCCGTACCCGCACGAGATCACAGAGGCAGAGACCATTCGCGACCTCTACCGGCGCGACGTCAGCGGCGAGGATCGCCCCTACGAGCAGCTCTTTGATCTGGACGCCGACCCGTGGGAGATGCGCAACGTGGCCGATGACCCGGCTTATGCGGAGACGCTGGCGGATCTGCGAGCACGGCTGGACGCCTGGATGACCGAGACGGCCGATTTCATGCGCGGCGCCGACATGGAGATCCTCTGGCCTGACCTGGGCGACTGGGACCGCGGAGAGGAGTGTGTGATCCCAGCGGGACGAGGCGGGGCGTAGGAGACGGGGATGAAGGCGGGCCCGTCAAAGCCAGTGCTCTGACGGGCTCGCCTCTTGCTTGGCCCGCCCTAGTCCTCACTCCCCCGCACGTACCCCCGCGCCAGCAGGTAGAGGCCGCCTGCCAGCATGATCGCAGGTAGCACGAACCGCGCCAGCTCGGCCGTCGCCAGCATCACGGTCACCCCGATCAGGCCCAAGACGATGGCCGGGATAAAGGCCCAGCGGGTGTCCACGTCCTGAGGCGAGAGCCACGCCACCACCACAAAGGCAACGCCCATGAGCAGCAAGAAGAGGCCGCCCTCGTCGATGGGCGCGTTGAGTGCGTCGGCCAGCAGCATCAGCGCCAGCGCAGCCAGCACGCCGCCAGGGATCATGGCCCACCAGCGCTCGCGGCGATCCAGGTACACCGCCCAGAAGCCTAGGCTCAAGCCCCCCATAAAGGCTACTACCCCTAGGTTGGACTCAGGCCAGATGGCATCCCACGCTATGAGGGTCGCCAGGCCCAGCAACGCAAAGCCGGGGATGAACCCCCACCAGTTCTCGGCGTTCTGCGCCCTCACATAGAGAAACACCAGCCCGCCGAACGCCATGAACCCCGTCCCGACCAAGGCCCCCATGCCCACGAACAGCCCAAGGCTCTGCATCAGGAACCCGATGCCGAACACGATCAGCAGCACGCCCCAGATCAGCGCCCCGCTCTTCCGATCTCGCATTGCGCCCTCCCCCGCCATCCTCATGCACTAGGCCTTGCCATCCGACATCTCACGATCTCTACGCTAAAGGACACACGGGGTTGCGCCCGACCTATGCCGCTTTGACAATGTCCTCCTCTTGCCCTATGGTCTCACGGCATTCATGCTGCCATCGCGCCAGTTCCGAAAGGATCACCCGTGCAGACCTACCTTGATTGCTATCCCTGCTTTCTCCGACAAGCCCTCGAAGCCGCCCATATGGCCACCGACGACCCTGCGACTATTCGACGCGCCCTCGACGGCACGCTGGAGATCCTGCGCCACATCGACCTCCGCAGCACCCCGCCCGAGATCGGCGCCGCGGTGCACCGGCTCGTGCGCGAGGTCACCGGCCACCCCGATCCCTACCGCGCCATCAAGCACGCCTGCACGGAGCATGCCCTGCAGCTCTACCCCGCCCTGGCCGAGCGCATAGCGGCCTCCAATGATCCCTTTGCCACCGCCGCGCGCCTCGCCATCGCCGGTAACATCATCGACCTGGGCGTCCCCGACGCGCCCTTTGACCGCGAGGCCCTGCGCGACGACATCGAGGATGTGCTGCAACGCCCACTCACGGTGGACGCCATGGAGCAGCTGCGCGCCGAGATCGCCGCGGCCCGCCACATCCTCTACCTGGGCGACAACGCCGGCGAGACCGTCTTTGACCGGCTCTTTATCGAGCAGATCCACGCGCCCGTGACCTATGTGGTCAAGGCGACGCCAGTGCTCAACGACGCCGTCCTAGAGGACGCCCTGCAGGCCGGCCTAGACCAGGTCGCGACCGTCATCACCAACGGCTATGACGCGCCCGGGACGCTTCTCAACCACGCGCCGGCTTCTTTCCGCGAGGACTTTCAGCGGGCCGACGTGGTCATCTCCAAAGGCCAGGGCAACTTTGAGGCGTTGAGCGAAACGCCCGGGCGCGTGTTCTTTCTATTGCGGGTCAAGTGTGCCGTAATTGCCCGGCACCTAAGCCTGCCCCAGGGCAGCCTGATCCTCAAACGCAGCGACGCCTGGCCAAGCGTGGGCTGACGGCCAACGACGTCTCAGCCCACGTCCAAGACCCACTCGGCATGGCCATGCGCATCACGCCATAGCAACGATGCGCCATCCTCAGCCAACTCGCCGGGCCCCTGCTGGATGGCTCGCACGCGCAGGCCCTTCGGCAAGCGCAGGTGCACCCGCACCCAGGCGGGCTTGCCCGTCACCTCGGCCCAACCTCGTAGCGCGCTGGCCTGCTGATCCAACGATAGCTCCCACGCCACTGGGCCATGTGCGGTTGGCAGCTCGCTGACGCCCACCAGCCCGCCAAACCACCAGCGGCGATGCACGCCAAGCCCGAGGTGTAGACCCGCGCCCTCCTCCAGGACCATGGCGTCACGCAGGTAGCGCACCACGGCCAGCGGTGTCCATAGGTGCTGGCGGTCA
>CAZTMY010000054.1:0-11744 GCA_964614895.1 uncultured Anaerolineales bacterium | reverse complement strand
GACCACCCATACGGGTTCGGTGTAGCTGGCCGCCGGCACCCATGCTGTGCGGGTAGAGTACTTTGAGGCCATGGGCGGAGCGTTATGCCAGTTGAGCTGGACAGTCTCCGGAGCTCCCAGCGGCGCGACGGAGATCATCGTCGATGACCTCGACTCGGGCTTTATCTGGGGTGGGCCAACCAGCAGTTTCTATGCACGCTGGACGGGATTCCGCAATCACCTTAGGTGGACATGGAACAGCCGCACCCAGCAATTCAACTGGGCCAAGTGGTTCCCGAATCTCCCATCTGCCGGCAACTGGGAGGTCTATGTCTATGTCGCCAGTAACTATTTCGGGAGCAAGAACGCTCGTTACTCCATCTACCATGCCGGCACGTGGAATAGTAAATACGTCAACCAGAATATCTACTACAACCAGTGGGTGAGCCTGGGCACGTACTACTTTACTGGGGGCTCGTCCGAGTATGTCTTTCTAAACGACGTCACCGGCGAGACCTATGCCACGCGCTATGTTGGATTTGACGCAGTCAAGTTCGTCTGGCGAGAGGGCACGGTGCCACCGCCACCCAGTACTGGCTGTGCGATCACGCCCGTCCTGGGCTTTGGTCGCGTCTGGAGCACGTACGCGACGGTACGGGCCAAGCTGGGCTGCGCCCAAGCGCCCGAGGAAAGCGTGTGGGGAGCAGAACAGACCTTTGAGCGCGGCCTGATGTTTTGGCGCTCGGATACCAACAAGGTATATGTACTGCGGAGCGACGGCACCTGGCAGCAATACGATGACACGTGGAATGAGGGCGATCAGGAGTGGGATCCGAGCATCCTGGTGCCGACAGGTTTTTACCAGCCCAAGCGTGGCTTTGGCAAGGTCTGGCGCGAGCAGTCTGGCGTTCGCAGCGCGCTGGGTTGGGCCACGACCGAGGAACGGGGCCTGAACCTGGCTGCGCAGACTTTCGATGGCGGGGGGATGCTCTGGAGCAACCTCCAAGGCACGTTCGTCCTGTACAACGATGGGATCTGGGCGCGCTACTAGCGCAGAGCGGTCACGCTCCGAGGCGAGGGATTCTGATCCCTCGCCTCGGTTTCTGTAGGACCCCTGGAGACATTCGCGCTAAGGCTCGCGCCTGGCCCGTCTATAGGCCGCTTCGAGAAGCTCGCCCATACGCTCCTCAAAGACGGAAGCCTCAAACCTGCGCGCCTGCGTGACCAGACGCTCGCGATCAAAGGCCATGCGCTCGAACCTCTCCACGGCCTCCACCAAGGATGCAACAGTGGGTTCTTTGAATAACACGCCTGTCTCGCCATCGACAAGCGTCTCACATGCGCCGCCGCGGCTGTACGCGATAACCGGGGCGCCAGCCGCCATGGCCTCCACGGGCGTGAGCCCAAAGTCCTCTTCGCCGGGGAAGATCAGCGCGCGGCATCGCTGCATGAGACGTCGCTTCGTGGCCTCATCCACATAGCCAAGGAAGCTCACGCTGCTGCCAGCGATCCGCTCCAACGCGCGTCGGTCGCGTCCATCTCCTGCAACGCGCAACGGCAACCCAAGCTCTGTGAACGCGCGAACGGCGAGATCGATGCGCTTGTAGGGTACCAGACGTGATACCACTAGATAGAAAGGCTCGCGCTCGCTGACGCCGCCTTGATCACCGAGAGCTACCGGTGGATAGACGATCTGCGACTCGCGCCGGTAGTACTTGGCGATGCGAGCCTGTACCGTGCGAGAGATGGCGACGAACTGATCCACTCTCCCAGCCGCTATCTGGTCCCACTGACGCAGCTTCACAAGTCTGGGCGCCAGCAGCCAGCGCGTCATCCTGCCAATCCGCTCGCGTTCCATATAGCGAGTGTGATCCCACAGAAAGCGTGCCGGCGTCAGGCAGTAGCAGACGTGCTGGGTGCGGGGCGACGTGATCACGCCATGCGCAAAGGCACTGGTGACGCTTATAACCACGTCAAAGCCTCGCAGGTCCAAGCTCTCGAACGCCAGCGGAAAGCTCTCCAGGAACAAGCTAGGATAGCGTCGGGCCAGCGGGACGCGATTGAGGAAGGTAGGGCGGACGTCCCAAGAGCGGAACGTCTCGGGCAGCGCTTCGGGCAAGTAGATGGAGGTATACACCGGAGCTTGGGGGTACATGCCGTGTAACACTTGAAGCACTCGCTCTGCGCCACCATACTGGTTGAGCCACGAGCAAACCATCGCCAACTTCATGCCCTACCGCCGTTCACTTGCCGATGCAGAACTGCCCAAAGATCGTATCCAGCAGCTCCTCGCTCGCCGTCTCGCCCGTTAGCTGACCAAGAAGATAGATCGCCTCTTGCAAGTCGACGGCCACGAGATCAGACGTGAGCCCATCCGCAAGGCCCTGCTGAGCCCGCTTGACTATACTCAAGGACTCGGCGAACAGCGCTCGGTGCCGTGTGCTAGTCACCGAAGCTCTCTCGCTCAAGGGCAGCTCGCCCTCCAGCACCTTGGCCGCGATGCTGTCCTCCAATGCTTCGATGCCCTCACCCGTGAGACACGACAGCCGCACATAGGGCGCTTCCGGAAGCAGCCCCTCCGGGCGCGAGACCTGAGGCAAATCCACCTTGTTGACAACCACCAATGTGCGATCTCCATCCAGCCGCTCGGCCAGGCCGCGGTCCTCCTCGGTGATCGCCGCCGACCCATCGGTGACCCACAGGGCCAAATCTGCGCTATCCAACGAGCTAAGCGAGCGTTCGATGCCCAACGCCTCCACGGGGCCCTGCGGTTCGGCGATGCCGGCCGTATCCACGAGAACCACGGGGAACCCGCGGACATCAAGCGTTTCCTCTAGGGTATCCCGCGTTGTGCCAGGGAACGGCGTCACGATGGCTCGATCGGTCCGTAAGAGCCGGTTCAGCAGACTGCTCTTGCCCACATTGGGCTTTCCGACGATGGCTACGCGCAGGCCCTCGCGCAGGATGATACCCTTGGCCGCATCTTCCGTCAGACGCGTCAGCTCCTCAGCCGCGCAGGCGAGGGCCTCCGCGGCGTCCAAGTCGGGGATCTCATCCTCAGCAAAGTCCATCTGCGCCTGGAGATGTGCCAGAGTCTCCAGCAAGGCTCCGCGCAGGTCACGCACTCGCTGCGAGAGACCGCCCTGCAGCTGCCCAACGGCAGCTTGCAGGGCGCGGTTGGTCTTGGCGACAACGACGTCCAGCACCGCCTCTGCCTGCGACAGATCGATCCGCCCAGAGAGAAAGGCGCGGAGCGTGAATTCACCACGTTCCGCCAAGCGTGCCCCTTCTGAAAGGCACAGATCCAAGATTGCGCGCAGCGGCGCTATTCCACCATGCGCGTGGATCTCGGCCATATCCTGACGGGTGTAGGTGCCGGGGGCGACCATGGCGGTCGCCAGCACTTCATCCACAACGTGGCCCGTCAGGGGGGACACAACGTGTCCGTACACGAGCTTGCGATGCGTGAGCTCACTATGAGCGCCAGCGGGCACGAACAAGGCTCGAAGGATCTCGTGCGCTTTGGGACCAGACAGCCGAACGATGCCGATGCCTCCGATGCCAACTGGTGTCCCTATGGCGACGATGGTGTCATCCAGTGAGAGCATGGCGCGCGGCTCTAGGTCTTGTCTACGGGCGGAGCGTCGGTTGAAGAGGCGAGCTCCTCCCGCGGGATAATCCGCTTGACGCTACGGTTGAAAGCTCGGCGTGTCAGCATGACACGATGGCCACATCCCAAACACTTTAGCCCAATGTCGGCACCGATGCGAACCACATCCCACTCGAAGGACCCACATGGGTGCGGCTTGCGCAACACGGCTCTATCACCAACACGCACGTTATGATGGATCATAGGCGTCCTCGGCAGGCGAATGCGATATCGGCTTGTAGAAGCAAAGCAACGTGCTCCCATACTGGCGCTTGTGCGTCTGCTCGAGAGTCTTGAGCGCGACCGTGTGCTCTTCCTTGGGATGGATCTGCACAACAACGAGGCCACGCGGCGCCAGCACATCACCATCATCGATGGCCACCAGGGCCTCAGCCCAAAGACCGCGGTACTGGGGCGGAGCGACATACACCAGGTCATACGGGATCCCGTCGTAATGCTTGACATAACCAAGGGCGTCACCTTGGATGACAAGCGCGCCATCCTCCAGTTGCGTCTCGCGCAGGTTCCGCTCCACCGTTTTGATCGCGGCGTGCGCTACATCGACAAAGGTGACATGTGCCGCACCACGACTCAGTGCCTCGATGCCGACGCTGCCAGTCCCGGCGAACATATCAAGAACCCGAACGCCGACAATGCTCGAGCCCATGAGGTCGAACAATGATTCTTTGACGCGATCCATGATGGGCCGCGTGCCCTCCCCGGGCACCGGGACGAGTCGTCTCCCTTTGGCCGATCCTGCGATGACGCGCACGGCTACCCCCCAGCGCAACCATTGTGGCGCCCCGAGTCTAGATCGGTGTGGCCCGTGGGTCAACTGGCGGGATCGTCAGATTCTATGTCGAAAAGTGTGGCGTTAGCAGATTACCGCGGCCCCCAGGAGCAATATATATCGTCAGCAGCGGTACCTTTTGCCCGACGGAGTGCGCTATGATACCATGTTGTGGCTTGGGAGGGCCATGGTGAGCATCGTAACACTGGTGGATCGCGCCAACGAGCGTGTCCGGCAAGGGCTCACCCACCGGGTCTGGTGGGTGCGTGGCCTCTGCATCGTGGCACTGTGTGTGATCGCCGGAGCTCCCATCGGTGCCGTGTTGGGCCTATTGGGCTGGATGTATGGGACGGCAGTGCTCTTTGCCTTGGTCATAGCCTATCTCATACTTCGGAGCACGCTGGTGGGCCTGCTCGGGATTATCGCTATTATCACCCTCCTTCCCTTTGCTGCCGTGCCGGTAGACATTGGTTTTTCTCCCACCTTTTTGGATCTTGCGCTGGCCGGGCTGTACTTTGTCTGGATCAGTCGGCTCCTCGTGCGCATCGATACCCGATTCGTAACTACGCCGACCACGCTGCCACTTCTTCTCTTCGCCATGCTGGCGGTGGTGTCCTATATCCGAGGGCTGGAGCATAGTGCCCTTATCGCGAACAACTTGCGACACTTTGCCGAAATTCTGCTGAGTCTCATGTTGTTCGTCGTGGTGACCAACACCGTTCGCTGCCGAGAACGTCTCAAGATTGCGACCATGGCTCTGATGATCGGGGGGGCACTTGCCGCTCTCGTCGGGGTGATCCTCTATCTCTTGCCGACACACTTGACGGTTCGTGCGCTGTCAATGCTGCGTGTTGTGCGTTATCCGACAGGGCTAGACGTGTTGCGCTACATCGAGGACAATCCCGATCTTCCGCTGCGGGCCACATCCACTTCTATTGACCCAAACGTCCTTGGTGGTATGCTGATCTTCACCACGACGCTGACGGCTTCCATGGCCGTGGCACGCAGACCGCTGCTCCCACGGCCTCTTCTCTTCGCCATGCTGGCGGTGATGTGCACTTGCATGATCATGACCTACTCGCGTGGCTCTTTTGTGGGATTGGTAGCAGCGTTGGGCTTGCTGGCCTTGCTCCGCTATCGCAAGCTACTGTGGATTGGACTGCTGGGGCTCGCGCTCTTGCTGCTACTTCCGCAGACCCAATCCTACGTGTCGCATTTCATCGAGGGCGTCCAAGGCGAGGACCTAGCGACGCAGATGCGGTTTGGCGAGTACAAGGATGCGCTGATCCTGATCGGGCGCTATCCCTGGTTTGGAGTGGGCTTCTCGGGCACGCCCGATATTGACGCCTATCTTGGCGTTTCGAATGTCTATCTTCTCATCGCGGAGCAGATGGGCGTTGTGGGGCTGGCAGTCTTTTTGGCCGCCATAGCCAGCTACTGTATACACTTTCTGAGGGCGCGTGACGCACTGTATGGCGACGAAGAGTTGGAGCCGATCGCTCTGGGCGTGACTCTTGCCATCTTTGGAGGATTGGTAGGGGGCCTCCTGGATCACTATCTCTTTAACCTGGTGTTCCCTCACGCCTCGTCGTTGCTGTGGCTCTCCCTCGGCCTTGGAGCCGTCTCCATCAAACTCGCTACGGATCCACAGAGTATGCCGCCGCAGGACGATGTCTGGCTTGGTTAGGCCTCTCGGCCATGCTATAATCGCTTGCGTGATCCTGATGGGTCTTGGGAGAAGAAGGCATGCAGATCAGTACTAGTCATCTCAAACGCTGTGACCTAATTGCGCTTTCCGGCCGTTTTGACAGCAGCAACGCGCACGAGCTCCAAGCCGCTCTCCGATCCTCCATAGATGCCGGCGTCTATTGCATCGTCTTGGATCTGAAAGACGTCACGTTCTTCGGCAGCGCGGCGATTCGTGCTTTGGTCCAAGCCTACAAGGAATGCCGGCAGCGGAACCGGGGTGACGTGCGGCTGGCCAACATCCCGGAGCGCATCAAAGAGGTGCTTGATCTTGCAGGCATCCTTCCGCTTGTGCATGTCTATGAGGATGCGACTCTCGCGGTGGGCAGCTTCTAGCAGGATACAGCGCGTCGGACGCTGTGGGACATCGCCTAACGCCCGGCGTTGCGTATCTACCTTCGCTGGCAAGGGATGAGCTCGCATGAGGCGTATCCAATATGAGATCTGTGTGAGCAGCGAGCTGGCGAACCTCACCGAGGTCGGCGCTTTTGTCTGCGAGCGTGCTCGTCATGCGGGTATGTCAGAGGACCAGATCTTCCAGGTTCAGTTGGCCGTGGATGAAGCGTGTACCAACTCGATGGTGCATGCCTACCAGGGCGATGTCACGGGCCAAGTACGGGTTTGCTGCTACCGTGAGGGAGCCGACTTTGTTGTCGAGGTCATCGACCAAGGACAGGGATTCGAGCCTTCGGAGATCCCAGAGCCCGACCTTAGCTCCCCTCTGGAGGATCGCGACGCAGGAGGCCTAGGCCTGTATTTCATGCGGACGCTGATGGACTCGGTGACCTTTGCCGTACCGCGAGATGGTGGCAATCAGGTGGTCATGCGCAAGCGCATTGGTCAGCCAGCGACGGACTGACACGCAGAGCGGCAGGGCGAAGGCCTCCGACGCATCCCTGCTCTCGACACAATGGCTACTGCTCAGAGGATTGATTCCTCCGTGTGGCAGGGCAGCTAGGAGACTGCCAGCTCTAGCGTGTACACGACGAATCAGCGTCGTTGCCTTGGGTGACCTTTGGTCCGGCCGTGGCCTTTCTTCTTTCCTACCAACAGCCGCTGTATCGTACGCCAGGCATACACTCACACTGGGGTTCGTATGAAGACCCGCTCCCGAGCAGCCTCTGCATTGCGTACCTACCGCGTGTTGGTAGGGCTTGCTGGTATAGCGGCTCTGACTATCACGTTGCCGCAGGCTACGTTCCCTCCCCCAACGGATGCTCTAGCCTTGCTCGTTGTGAGCACCTGCATCAAGCGATTGGGTTTCCACGTCATCAGTGGCGTTACCCACAGTCTAGTGGGAATCGTTGACCTCACGATTCTCTTCCTTTTCGGTGGCCCGTCTGCCGGCTTGCTTGCGGGGCTCGGTGCGATGCTGGCCCAGTGGTATGTGACAGATCAGAATGAGGACAACTCGGTCCTGGCGCGGATCTTGGCGTCGTGGTACGCGGGCGGGTTGCGCGCCCTGATCCTGGTGGCGGTTGGCGCTCTATACCGAGCTCTTGGGGGCGGGATCCCCCTCGGGATATTGACGTGGGCGAGCCTTGCTCGCGTCATTGCTGTCTCGTGCGCCCTATTTCTGCTGGATCACGCGGCTTGGTGGCTCGCGATCAGTCTGATGCACGGTTGGAAGGGCGGCCTCGAGTTCCTGCAACGTATCTCGACCTACTCGCTCTTTGTGGAACTGGCTCCTCTTCCCGCGTCGGTGCTGTTGGCAGAGATCTATGAGATCCAGAGCGGGCCTGCCATCATTGTGACGTTGATGGCCCTTATCGCCGTTGGGCTGATGCTGAGGCGGCTCATAAAAGCGCGTGATGAGGAGCTTTGCCGCATAAGAGAGATCTCGCTGGTGAGTAGCCTCAGCCAGGATCTCCTCAAGGCGGGTCCGGAGCCGGATGCGATCTACCGCCTTGTTTATCATTATATAAGTGCCATCGCTCCGGCGCGTGGGTTTGCCGTCCAGCGGCCAGGTCCGGACGGCAGTCCCGAGCTAGTCTTTGCTGTAGTGGACGGACAAGAGTGCACGTTTCCGGATGCGGGGGAGGGCCTATTCCAGGTAGTGGTAGACAAGCGCGGACCGGTTTTGATCCCGGATGCGATTGCTAACACCTACCACCCGCTCGACTTGTGCTTCGAGAGCCGAAGCGGGGTCTACCTGCCGGTGATGGCGAGCGGTGAGCTGCTCGCTGTGCTCAGCCTGCAACATGACCGACCACACGCTTTCTCGCAAGAGATCCTCACGCCTCTGGTAGCAGCTGCCTCTCAGGCTGCTCAAGCTCTACGAGCGGTGCGGATCTATGAGAGCGAACGAGAACGAGCAGCGCATCTCATGGCCGTCGCAGAGGTTGGCCGCAAGGTCACAGCCACTCTCGACCTTGACACTCTCTTTGATGATACCGTCCGCCTTGTGCAAGAGACTTTCGGCTATCGTTGTGTCACTCTCTTCACGGTTGACCGTGATGCCGAAAAGGTCGTGTTCCGTGCCAGCTCTGACCCTGCCGTGCAGGAGCGCGGCGTGACGATTGCCTGGGGGAGAGGCATTGTGGGGTGGGCCGCGGCACACGGCGAGCCTGCCGTATCCAACCGAGTTGGGGAGGACGATCGCTACCTGAGCGACGCGGGGTTGCCAGCCACTCGGTCGGAGGTAGCAGTTCCGCTGAAGATCGAGGATCGTATTCTGGGTGTTCTTGACATGCAGAGCGATGAGGTCAACGCCTTCAGTTCGGATGACCTTATCGCGTTGGGCGTCCTGAGTGATCTCGTGGCTATTGCCATCGAGGACAGCCGGCTGTATCAGGAAGGGCAGGAGCAAGCTTGGGTATCCATGGCTCTGCTCCAAGTGGCCGAGTCGGTGGTGCAAGCCAACACACGCGAGGAGATTCTCGATAGGGTCGTGCGACTGGCACAGATGCTCACGGGCGTCGATTGCTGCTTGGTGTACCTGTGGGATGAGGAGACGGACACCTTCGAGTTGGTGCAGGCTAGCGGGATTCCCTCCGAGCGTTTCAAAGCTATGCGGGGACAGCCCATCCCGGCGTCGGAGGCAACCATCTTGGCCACAGTCCAACGCACCGGAGAGCGGCTGAGCGATCTGGCGTCAGAGCTTGAGGGTGTGACTGACTTGGCAACTGAAGCTATTGCCGGCAGAGGCGAGGTGATCGCCTTGCCCCTACGAGCGGGCGGTGAAGTCATTGGGGTGCTGGTGGCCGAGGGGCTGGATGGCCAAGGTCTAGCGCGCAAACATCGGGAGACGATCCTAGCGGGGGCTACCGACTATGCCGGTATGGCGCTCGAGAACGCTCGGCTGAATGCTTCACTACGCGAGGAAGCGTGGGCATCAGCTGCGCTTTTGCAGGTTGCTACCATGATCAGTGCGAGCCCCGATCTAGACGAGATGCTCACCACCGTCGTGAGCCTTACGCCGCTGCTGGCGAGTGTAAGTTGGTGCGTCGTTCTGCTGTGGGACGAAAGCTCGCAGCAGTTCGTGACGGCGCGCAGCCACGCCGCGCCTCCGGAGATCATGCGGGCGCTCGAAGAGGAAACGGCGGCCCTTGCCGAGCCTCTTCTGGACCCTCTCGTGGTCGCCACCGAGCCGTTTGAGGCAACCATAGCTGGTGCCGGCAACGAGGCCTCCGCCGATGCACAGCGTGTGACTGCCTTCCCGCTACGGACCTGGGATCACCTTCTGGGTGGCCTGCTGGTAGGAGGGGCCAGCCCTGGTCAGACAGCTCCTGAGCATCACAGAGGCATCCTGACCGGCATTGCCAACCAACTCACCTTGGCTGTCGAAAACGCGCGACTCCACGAGCGAGCTCTGGAGCAGAAGCGCCTGCAACGAAGCGTTGAGCTGGCTCGAGAGATCCAGGAAAGCTTCTTGCCTGAATGCTGCCCCGAGGTGGAGGGATGGGACCTCGCGGCAGAGTGGCGGGCCGCCCGCGGCGTGGGAGGCGATTTTTATGATTTTGTCTCGCTGCCAGGAGACCATCTTGGGCTCGTGATCGCGGACGTGTCGGACAAAGGTATGGGTGCAGCGCTCTACATGGCGCTGTCTCGGGCGGTGCTACGTGCGGCGGCGCTCACAACGGTGGATCCCGCCGAGACCCTGCGACGTGCTAACCGCGTGTTGATGGATGATGCCCGTTCTGGCATGTTTGTCACCGTTTTCTATGCCATCGTCTCGACACGCACGGGCGTCATGACCTACGCGCGGGCTGGGCATAGCCCCGCTCTCCTGCTACGTGTACATTCCCGGGAGGTGATCGAGTTGCGACCCTCGGGCGCAGTGCTCGGGATCTTGGACGATCCTCAGATCGAGAAGGGCTCGCAACAGATGCAACCCGGTGATGTCCTGCTGCTCTACACCGATGGTGTTGTGGAAGCAGTCAATGAAGAGCAGCAAGAGTTCGGGAGGAAGCGGCTGACACAGGCTTTGCAGCATTGCGACGATGTGTCGGCAGAGGATGCCCTGATGCGTATCGACGCAGCTATGCAGACCTTCGTGGCTGGCCAACCCCAGTCGGATGATATAACGCTGATCGTGATGCGCCGGATGCCCTAGCTAGGGCCACGGGAACCAGATCTCGCCCAGCTCCGTGCAGGACCCAGACTCGATGTTGATCAGCAAGGGCGTCTCGTCATCTCGCGCGGCCACTGCGAGGACCCAGTCGTAAGGCGCCCACATCGCCAGATAGTAGCGACCAGGAGGCACCTCACGGAGATCGACCTCGCCATGGTCACCAGAGGTGCCCGGCACGTGGCCTTGCTTGGGATCTGGCCCAGCGTACATGACAGGGGGACGGGGCTCTTTATCGCCAAGTGCGGGGGCCAGGTAGAACCTGGTACCTGGGATAGCAGAGCCGGTACCAATGGTCAACGCCCGTCCCGTCAGACACCCGAGACCTGGCGTCAGGGAGGGGGTAGCGGTCGGTTGGGGCGAGGGCACACGGGTAGCGGGTAGGGGGGTGGGAGCCGTATCTGTCGTTGGCGATGGCGTGTGCTCGCTCTCGAGTACCACCAGGCTTGGCTCTGTCGGCAACGCCTCCCCCGCGCATCCAGCAACACAGATAAGCGCCAACAGCATTATGAGGACCGCTACTGCACTGACCACACCTCTGAACATGAGCACTCCTGCCAACGAGAGGGTCGGCCCGCCTATAGGCGGGCCGACCCTGCATGGTCCAGTGACTTGAGACTAGTCCATCTGCGCAAAGGCCGTGTGGGCCATAAAGTTGTCGCCGCTCGGCAGACCTGGGTTGATCGAGCGCATCGAGGTGAGCTGGACGAACGCATGGATCGGCTGGTCCGAGGTCACGACCAACGATCCATACCAGCCGGAAGGCAATTCGGGCACCCCAACGCGGTGGTTCTGGATCAGGCTGCGTCCGGGCTGGATCTCAACATCGTTGATATTGACCTCGCTGTACGCGGCGTCACCCGGGATATATTGTAGATTCACCGTCGCCACCGAATCGGACAGGTTCTGGATGGTCACAGCAGTCGCCAAGCCATTGGATAGGCGCTTCGCGACCAGCGGAATGGTCACTTTGGTCCCACCAGTTCCATCGAGTAGCGCCTCATAGGCTG
>CAZTMY010000053.1:0-11749 GCA_964614895.1 uncultured Anaerolineales bacterium | reverse complement strand
CACGCGCTCGATGGTCATGGCGGGCATGGGGCCGAACGCCCTAGCGCAGGCGGCGGTGATACCCGCCCCGGTGGGCGTGGTGAGCTCCATGTGCACCTCGGCCTGGCGCACGGGGATGCCGCAGAGTATCTCGATGGTGGCGGGCGCAGGCACGGGCAAGACCCCGTGCTGAGTGTCGACGAAACCGCCTCCCACCGTCTGCACCGAGGCCTCCACGGCGAGTTGGCATAGACGTACCATGCGCCAGTTCTCGCCGTCCAGTGCATAGTGCAGCGCGAATACGTCCCCGATGCGTGCCATTTGCAGCCAGACCGAGTTGGCGCTCAGATCGGCACCGTTGGCGTCGTCCGACACGCCGTCCGTGACCACGCTGACGATGGCCGGATTGCCTAGGTCCGTGCGTTCGTAGGCCAGCTTGATCCAGTGATTGCCATCTTGGCGAACCAGCAGCCCGCCGGCGTCATAGTTGTCTTGGAACCCGGGTTGTACGTGGAGCCGCGCCACGAAATCCCCGCTCATCGTGATCCACATAAAGGGCGCCGAATCGGCGCTGGCGACCCCTAACGGATCCACGAACAGGTCCGTGTGGCTTGGGGCATAGATCCTGAGACCACCGTTTGGCAGGCAAGCCCATGCAACTGGCTCGTTGTCCCACGCGAATGGCGCGTACTCTTGCGGCGCGATTCCCTGCAATGTAACCATGCGATCTCCCTTCTGATGCGTGCGAGCTTGTGCTGGCGCCCACCGGTCCAAACTCATTCTATGCAAGACGCGCAGCATCTCAAAGCCGCGGGGGCTTGAGAACTATGAGATCCGTGGTACCATGTCGCTTGGATGTACACGACGCCCGTGCGTGTGAGAGGAGCGCAACATGCCATCGGTTCTGGATGATCTCGACCTGTTCCCGATCTTGCCCTGGGATCCCCAGCATGGTTGGGACGGCACCGCCGTCCGTCGCCACGGCCTCGAGAGCATCGCCGCTTGCGGGTTCTCCATGGCGGGCTTTGTGCAGTCGCAGGATCTCCCGGCCTGCGAGCGGCTGGGGCTGCGAGGCATCTACTTGGACGAGGAGCGTCCGCGCGTCACGACGGCCCAGTGGAACGACATGGACGACACCGCCATCGACGCCACTGTGCAGCGCTGGGTGGCCAGTACGCGGGGGAGCAGCGCCGTCTATGGTTACTACCTGGGCGACGAGCCTGGGGCGAACGACTTTCCTGGGCTGGCTCGGGCGGTGGCCGCTGTCAAGCGCCGCGCCCCGGGCAAGCTCGCCTATATCAACCTGTTTCCTAACTATGCTACTATCGGCACGCGCGAGCTCGCCGCCGATTTGTCCCAGCTCCAAACCGACTCGTACCGCGAGTATCTGGAGCGCTATGTGCGTGAGGTGCAGCCGCAGTTCATCTCGTGGGACAATTACATGGTGCAGTTCTCGCAGGATATGCGCGAGACGGGACCCGCGACCAGCTTCTATCAGAATCTCCTAGAAGTGCGCGACGTGGCCCTTGCCAATGGGTTGCCTTTCTGGCAGATCGTCTCGTCCAATCAGATTCGTCCCACCACCACCATTCCCTCCATGGCCAACATGCTGCTGCAGGCTTACGCGACCCTTGCTGCGGGTGGGGCCAGTGTCGGATGGTACACGTACTACAGTCGAGGCTATGGCTATGCGCCCATCGATGCCGACGGCCAACGGACGGCCACCTGGTACTATCTGGCTGAGGTCAACCGTCAGCTTTTGGAGCTAGGCCCGATCATGAATCGCCTCCGGTCGGTGGACGTTAGGTTCAGCGGGGACGGCCCGGTGCCGGAGCTCCCGACGCTGCCGGGCGAGATTGTGCAAAGAGCTGATTGCTCCGAGCCCCTCATGGTCGGCACCTTTGCCGATGAGGAAGGTACTGACTATGCCTTAGTGGTGAATACGAGCTTGGAGCGATCCGCCAAGTTCAGGCTAGAGTTGGCGCCTGGGCGCGCGGTCGATGCGCGGTTCTGCACGGCAATAGGCGCCTTTCGGTCGATGGTTGCCGAGGAGAAACGCTGGCTGAGGGCGGGCGAGGGCGTGTTACTGCGTTTGCGGTAGGCGAGGCTCTGCTACCATCGTGGTTGTTTGGTTGTTGATGTGGCTACCAGAGATTCCGAGGAATTGTTCATCGAGGAGGATACATGGCTACGTTTAGTGACGCGACGTTCTTCCCCATCTTCCCGTGGGATTGTCAGCGCGGCTGGGATGGCACCACGCGACACGCCCAGGGACTAGAGGCCATCGCTGCCTGCAACTTTACCGTCGCGGGCTTTGTCGAACCCGATGACCTCCCAGCCTGCGAGGCTCTGGGGCTATCGGCGCTGCTGTACGATCCCGCCTTTTGCCAGGGCGCTCAGCCTGACTGGGCGAGTCTGTCCCAGGATGAGGCCGACGACGTAATCCGCGGCTGGATGGCCCACGGCGGGGACAGCCCCGCGGTGTACGGCTTTTTCATCTATGATGAGCCGGGGGCCAACGACTTTCCCGCCTTGGCGCGGGCGGTGGACGCCGTGCGACGCTTGGCCCCAGGCAAGCTCGCGTACATCAACCTGTTCCCCAACTATGCCACTGCGGGTGGCGACGATTCGCAGCTCCAGACGGACACCTTTGAGGAGTACGTGGAGCGCTTTGTGCGCGAGGTGCATCCCCAGGTGATCTCGTGGGATAATTACATGCCCCAGTACTCGGGCGATATGCGCGATGTGACCATGGCGACGCTCTACTACACCAACCTGCTGCAGGTCCGAGACGTGGCGCAGCGACACGGGTTGCCCTACTGGCACATCGTCTCGTCCAGTCGGATCAACGAGCGTTCCGCTGTGCCTACACCTGCAAGCCTGGCGTTCAAGGGCTGGACGTCCTTGGCTGCTGGGTGCAGCAGCGTGGCGTGGTTCTGCTACTATGACCATGGCATGCGCTGGTCGCCGGTGGATGACCATGAGCGCAGGAATCTGACGTGGTACTGGCTGGCCGAGGTCAACCGGCAGCTAGCGCTGACTGGTCCCATCTTGCGGGGGATGCGGTCAACCGGTCTCTATCTGACGGCTGAGGGACTCACCGCGCCGATGCCTGCGCCCCCCGAGCCGCTGGCGTCCGCGGTGATGGCAGATCAGCCTTTGATGTTAGGCACCTTCAAGGATGCCAAGGGGGTTTGCCACGCCGTAGTAGTCAACCTGAGCCTGGAGCGGACCGCTGTGGCGACGCTGGACTATCCCGTTGCGGTCGAGGAGCTCTCGCTGACGGGCGCTGGTTGGTTGACCCGCGAGCCAGAGGAGCCGCTCTACCTGCCGCCGGGGCAGGGTGCCGTGCTGCGCGTGGGTGCCAATTGCTAGCCCGCGGCAACCAGGCTCTCCGCCAGCGCGGCGAGATCTGGGTGTTGCCGTTGTGCGTCTGGGTGTTCGCGGCGCACCAGGATGCCCCGGATGCCTAGGCGCTGGGGTCCGGCAACGTCAGCTTCATAGTTGTCCCCGGCCATCCAAGCGTCCTGAGGGGCCGCTAGTCCGTCGAGCGCGGCGCGGTAGATGGCCGGGTGCGGCTTCTCCCAACCTACCATGGCTGACGACACGACTCTCTCGAGATAGCCAGCGAAGCCAAGCGCTTCAACAAGCTGTGGCAACTCTGGCACGTGATTCGAGCAGACCACGTGGACCCATCCGGCGCGCGCCAGCGTGTCGAGAGCAGGGACCGTGTCCGCATATACGTGCCAGCGCTCTAGGTTGAGGTAGGCTGCGCGGAAACGGCTGGCAAGCATATTCGCTAGGTCATCCGGTAGCCCGCAGCAGCGGTAGACACGCGCAATCCTCGCGCTCATGCGGATCCACCAGACGTCCGCCTCGCAGAAGTGGCGGTGATCCTCACCGGGTCGGTCCCACGGGAAGGCTCCAGCCAGGTGGGGCCGCACGCTGTCGGGATCCAGCGGGTATCCCTGCGCCGCGGCCAGGTGGGCCATGGTGGCGCTCCATCCGTCCTCACGGTAGGCCAGCGTGCGGTCAAAATCCCAGAGCATCACCTTGGGCATGTTGGCATAATTCTCGCTTCCTGTGGCCGGGGCTACATCCGCGCCCCATCCTCCTCATGCTCTTTACTATACAGCCCATTATCTAGAGAGCAAAGTTATCGAGCGACCTGCTCCCGTAAAGGGATTTTGACGTGAGATTTACGCCAGCCAAAGGCACGGGTGTACCCGATGCTCTCATAATGGAGAGGGGCGGGTTATGGCCTTCTTTTCGATGAAGTGATTGTGGGGAGATGGTGGCGACCGTGACGATGCGCAAGGCAACGAGGCAGGATCTCGAGAATCCTGAGCATCTGATCAGGCGCATTCGGAGCAGTAATCCCGACGCCAACGACAGGTCGGCGTATAAGGAGCTTGCGCACCATCTGAGCATGCCCTATATGGAGCTTCGGTGGCCCTCGGAAGAACCTACCGAGGACGTCAGCACTTGGGAGGTCGTTTGGTGCAACCAGGCCATGGCTGGCTACCTGGGAGTGTTGTCTTCTGATGACCTGGCAGGACGTCCTGTGGGCAAAGTGGCCCCGCTGCTCTTGCCCGACCTGCGACTGGCGCGCCAAGGGGATGTTTGGGATGCCGGCATCTCCGGGCGACGGGCGCGTCTAGCGGATCGCACGGATCAAGGTGTGGTGACCTTTAGGATAGGCGATTCGTCTGCGACCCCCTCAGCGACGCGCGGATCGCGCATTGGGGTGTTGGTGGAGGGAGCAGCCTTTCGGCAGCAGGCCGTTGAGGCCCTTGCACGCCGAGCCCGCGAGTTGGCGGCTCTCCATGAGACGCTTCTGAAGCTCAACGCGGAGACCGATCTGCACTCCCTTCTCAGCACCATCGTCGCGCGCGCAGCCGAGTTGCTAGACGCGTCTCGGGGCGGGCTCTATCTCATGCGTGAGAGCGACCATTTGCTAGAGTTGGCCGTGAGCTATGACGCGCCTGGCGCCTATGTGGAGACGACCCTGCGTCCTGGCGAGGGTGTCTCTGGTCGCGCGACTGCCGAGGGGAAGGCCATCTTGGTGGGTGCTGAACGTTCGTGGGAGGAACGCGAGCGCGCGTATCCCGATGCGCCCATTGGCCCTGCGGTTGCCGTTCCGCTTCGTCTGGACGGAGCGGTCATCGGGGCGCTGTACGTGGGCGATGATGATCGCCAGTCAGCGTTTGACCATTCCGATGCACGGTTGCTTTCCATGTTCGCGGATCAGGCGACGTTGGTGATCCAGCGGACACGGCTGCTGGAGCAAGCGCAACGTGACGCGACGCAGCGCGCCGTGCTGCTGCGTGAGGTCAATCACCGCGTCAGGAACAATCTGACGGCCATTATCGGCCTTCTTTATGCTCAGGGGCGGTCGGTGGCGCCGGAACACCAGCAGGCATGCCAGGAGGTTCTAGCCGCACTTGCGGCCCGCATCCAGGCGCTGGCCACTGTGCACGAGCTGCTCTCGCGCGCCGGTTGGGGGCCGGTGCCCTTTCACGATCTTGCCTCGCAGGTGATCAGCTCGGTGCTGGGATCACCAGGCGCAGATATCACCTGGCGCGTGTCGCCTTCGGAAGTCATGCTCATCAGTGAGCCGGCGCAACACGTGGCCATGGTCTTGAACGAACTGGCGAGCAACGTATTGCGACATGCCAGGGAGACGCAAGAGCCGATCTCGTGCGACGTGGCTTGCTGGCGCAGCCAGGGCCCGGCGGCGTCCAAGGCCATTATCACGTTTCGTGATAATGGGGTCGGCTACCCGCCCGGCGTGATGGCCGGTGGGGAAGGGGGCGTGGGAATGGATCTGATCCGGAATCTGGTCCAGCACAGCCTAGGCGGCACGCTGCAACTCTACAACGATGGCGGGGCGGTAGCTCGCATCGAGTTTCCTGCCTCTTGGCTAGATGAGGAGATGCCATGAACGCTGATGCGGCTGCGACGGCAGACCGAGCGCAAAGCCTGCGAGTTCTGGTGGCAGAAGACGACTATTTGGTGCACGAGATGGTGGCCGGCCAACTGCGCCAAGAGGGATACACGGTCGTGGGTGGCGCCTCGGATGGTGCTGAGGCGGTGCGCCTGACACGAACGCTGGCTCCTGACGTGGTCCTGATGGATCTGCGCATGCCCGGCATGGACGGCCTGGAGGCCGCCCAGCTCATTGCGGATACCTGTCCCACGCCCGTCATCTTGCTCACCGCCTACGATGCGCCGGAGCTCGTCGAGCAGGCCGCGCAGGTCGGTGTGGATGCCTACCTCGTCAAGCCGCCCAAGCCGCGTGAGCTGACCCGTACCATCACCGTGGCGCGGGCGCGCTTTCAGGCGCTGCGGCAGGCGACCGATGCGCGCGAGGCCAGCGAGCGTCTCTTGGACGAGCAGGCTGCTCTTGTGAAGGAGCTGCAAGATACGCTCGAACGTCATAGCGCGCTATCGGGGCTTATTCCTATCTGCGCGGCCTGCAAGCGCGTGCGCACCCCTGATGGCAATTGGCAGACCATCGAAGAGTACGTGCGCGCTCACAGCGAGGCCGACTTTACGCACAGCCTCTGTCCATCTTGTATCCACGAGCTGTACGGCGACGTAGATGATCCCCAGTAGGGCTTTTTCACCTGCCGCGGCGTTCGTGCTATTCCCAAGCTGTGGGAAGAAGCGTCTTTTGAGCCGTGGGCTGCGGGAAGAACTGCGGCCTTCGGAAGGCCTCGGCGTATTCACATCCAGCTTGGTAGCCTCTGAACCTGGACTGAATGGCCGCATGATCGGCCAGCCCCGTACCGTACTGGGCCTGTAGCCAGGTTTCCTGGCTTTCGTGGCAAGCCAGCATCTGCAATTTTTGGGGCCAGACGTTGGATATGTCCACCCAGTACTCTGGTTGGAAGTTGATGCCCGCGGGCGTGTCCATGAACCAGATCTCGGGGATCCGCTCACATGGCGGCGATTCGGTCACGATATTGGGGACGGTCCCCATCACGTGCACGTCCCAGACGAGCTGGCCCGTGGTCGTGTGATCGGGATGGTAATCATGATCTTTATCTGGGGCTAGGATGATGTCCGGCCGGAATTGGCGGATGACTTCGATCACATGCAGACGGACCTCGGGAGTGTTGAACAGGAACTCATCCGGGTAGCCTAGCCAGAAGAAAGCGGCACCGATCACCTCGGCCGCGGCGCGCGCTTCACGCTCACGGACGGCGGCGATCTCTTCCTTGGAGAGAGTGGGCGAACCGACCTCCCCGTTGGTCATGACCGCAATGGCCACCTCGTGCCCCTGCTGGGCATACTTGGCCAGGGTGCCAGAACAGTTGGATTCGACGTCATCCGGGTGCGCGCCAAATGCCATAACCCGCATCGTTTGCCTCCTCTATTGCTTTGCTGCCTCAAACCGTACGTTCCTGCGTTGTCCATCTGGCCTCTGCGTGCGCCGAACCGTCGTCCTTGGGCAGCGCATGTGGCAGGACCGGCCTATAGTCAACGCCGGCTTGCAGTCGTCCGTCCTTCACGAATCCCTCGGGACGCTCAGCCAGTGCGCTCACCAGTCTCTCGCGCCACTGGCTTAGGCGATCATGCTGCTGGGCATCACTTGCTAGATCGTGCCGCTCGAAGGGATCCGATACCAGGTCAAAGAGCTGCTCGCGCCCATCTCGCACCCACCAGACGTACTTGGTGCGGCCGTCCGTGAGCGACTGATGCAAGGGCGCATGCTCGATGTGGAGGTACGGGCGCCAGGCCACGGGCTCTCCTCGTAGCAGCGGTACCAGACTGCGGCCTTCGACCGTCGGCGGGATGGGGATGTCGGCCAGCTCCAGGAGCGTGGGCATCACGTCCTCCAACGAGACGGGCAGATCGATAACGGTACCGGCTTGTAGTTCAAAGCGCTCGGGCGCTCGGAGCAGTAGCGGCACCCTAGCCGATGGCTCAAAGGGCACCGACTTGCGCCAAAGGTAGTGGTCGCCCAGCATCTCGCCATGATCGGCAAGGAACAGGACGATGGTGTTGTGGCCCGTCTGCGTGTCCACGCCGTTGATGGGGTTGAGCAGCCGACGTAGCTGATCATCCACATGGTTGATGAGGCCATAGTATGCCGCCCGGGCCGATCGCAGGGCCTCTCCCTCCAGCACGATGCGCGAGGGGGCCACACCGTCGTTGCCTCCCAAATCATAGCCGTGGGGTGACGCCCAGTCACCCAACACGGGAGGGGGGAGCTCTTGGCGAAGATAGCGCTCCATGTAGAACGCGGGCGGGTTCAGCGGCGGATGGGGAGCGATGAACGACACTGTAAGGAAGAATGGACACGAGGGATCTCTACGTCGGAGAAAGTCCAGCGCACGCTCCACGGTCCAGTTGGTGGGGTGCAGGTATTCGTCCAAATGCCAGGGACGTGCCGTCCAGTCGTTGTGCATCACGCCGCCGCCAAAGACGCCGCCGGCCTCCGGAGCCCGTTCCGTCAACCACCGATCATAGTCCTGCGGGTAGATGGTCATCTCGTCATAGCCGAGGCGACGGCGCGGGGGGTGCTGATGCATGTTGCGACCGACTAGCACGGTCTGGTACCCATAGGCGCGGAGAATGCTGGGCAGCGTGGGGGGCACATCCCAAGCCACGCCGTCGCGGTAGCCAACCATCCCATGGGTCCGTGGATACTGTCCCGAGAGCAAGCTGCGTCTAGCTGCAATGCACGTAGGGCACGTGCTGTAGCAGTGGCGGAAACGTACGCCTGCCTCGGCGATCGTATCCATGTTGGGCGTTAGCAGGACCGGGTGTTGGGCGCAGCTCAGTGCATCGCCGCGCTGTTGGTCGGTCATGATGAGCAAGATGTTGGGGCGCTGGTGGCTTGCCACGGAGCCTCCTTCCTGGTACGTCTGGGAGGAGTATAGCCGTCAATCGGCTGGACTCAAGCCCTCACGGTTGGCGCGCAGCCTCCTGCGCGTTTTGAGAATCTCAAGGCTCCATGATAGAATGAGCCGCTCTATTGGCAACATTGGTCTGAGGAGCTTACCCTATGACCGAGCTGGCATTGTCGGTGATCGAGCTCGTCAAGCGCTATGATGAGATGACGGCTGTGGATCATCTCTCGTTCAGCATTGGGCGGGGGGAGCTGTTCGGCTTGCTCGGCCCCAACGGAGCGGGCAAGACGAGCACGCTTCGGGCGGTCATGGGAATCGTGCCTGCGGATGAGGGGAGTATTCGCGTTCTGGGCGGTGCTCCCTCTAGTGTACGTGGCCGTGTTGGTTATTTGCCCGAGGAGCGAGGCCTCTATGCCAAGCAGCGCTTGCTCGAGGTGCTGGTTTTCCTGGCTCAGCTCAAGGGCTTGGATGCGGACACGGCGCGCGACAACGCCATGCGCTGGCTTGAGCGCGTGGACCTGAAGGATCGCGCCCAGAGCAAGATCCAAGAGCTGAGCCGGGGCATGCAGCAGAAGGCGCAGCTGGTAGCCACGCTGGTTCATGATCCGGAGCTGCTCATCCTGGACGAGCCTTTCCAGGGCCTCGATCCCGTCAATGTGGACTTGGTCAGAACGATCCTCCACGAGCTGCAGGCTGAGGGCAAGACCATTGTTCTCAGTTCGCATCAGATGAACCTGGTCGAGGAGTTATGCGACCGGATTCTCCTGATCAACCGTGGCAGGTCGGTGCTGTATGGCTCACTGGATGACATCAAGCGGCGCTACGCCGAGCGCACCGTGCGGCTGCGCACAACCGCCGACCTGGGCCGTCTGGCCAGCCTCGTGGGCGCCGATAATGTCGAGCGGCGGAACGGCATCTACACTCTGCATCTGGGCGAGCGTGAGCCCAACGAGCTTCTGCGTGCGCTACTCGATGCCGAGATCGAGATCCAGGGCTATGAAGTGGCTACCGCACCCTTGCAGGACATTTTCGTTGCGGCGGTCAAGGGGGAGGCGGCATGAAACACATCAAGGTCATCGCGGCCCACGAGTTTCTGGTGAACGTGCGGCAGGCGGGGTTCATTATCTTTACCATCGCCGTTCCGCTGCTGGGCCTAGTGTTTCTGGTGGCGAGCGCGCTGTTGGGTGGCGACGCGAGCCGTGTGTTCGTCGGGAACCTGGACATGGCCGACACGCCGATTGGGGTGATCGACTACAGTGGCGTGTTCACACCATTGCTCCCCGAGTGGCGGGAGCAGGTGAGCCTGTTTGAGGATGAAGACGTCGGGCGCGAGGCGTTGGCATCCGGCCGCATCGAGACGCTGTTGGTGGTGCCCGCCGACTATATCGCCAGTGGCGAGGTGCGTTTTTACACCAACGAATCGGGCTTGCGAAAGCAAGCGATGTTGGAATCGGATCGCCTGCGAGCCTTTTTCTCCGAGCACTTGGTTCGAGATGTTATGGACTCTGATTACCGCGCACGCTTGCTCAAGCCTGCCACCTATGCGGAGTTTGATCCGGAGAGTGGTGCTCCTGTTCAAAGCGGCGAAGGCGACGCCTGGCTGGCGGACATCATGGTGGGCTACTTTTTCGGAATCCTGCTCGTCGTCTCTGTCTTTACCGCCTCGGGCTATCTGCTGCAAGGCGTGGCCGAGGAGAAGAACAGCCGCGTGGTGGAGATCGTGGTGTCGTCGGTATCGCCTTTTGAGCTGCTGGCCGGTAAGGTGCTGGGCCTAGGCGCGCTCGGGTTGCTGCAGATTGTGATCTGGCTTGTGTCTGCCTATGCGCTGAGCGGTGGCGCCTATGAGATGCTCGGCGTCAGTTTCTCGTTCACCGGACGTCCCGAAGTGATGGTGCTCAGCCTAGTCTACTTTATCTTGGGGTTTGCGATGTATGCGGCGCTGATGGGCGCCGCCAGCGCCCTGGGCACCACGCAGCAAGAGTCGCAAAAATCGGCCTCGATCTTTTCCCTTATAGCATCCGTGCCCCTGTTTCTCTCCAGTGGCCTCATGCAGAATCCCAACGCCACGCTTTATCGCGTGCTGTCATGGTTCCCGCTGCTAGCGCCGACTACCATGTTGATCCGGCTCCCCATGAGCGAGGTGCCCGTGATAGACATTATTGCCAGCATTGTCCTGACGGCTGCGGCGTTGCCCGGCGTGCTGTGGCTGGCTGGCAGGGTGTTCCGTATGGGTCTGCTGATGTACGGGAAGCGACCGACTCTGGGCGAGATCTGGCGAGCCCTGCGCACTCGCGCCTAGGCGGGGCGGACGTCGCGTTCGCCTGGAGTTTCCGCTAGAGCTAGGAGTTGATCGGCGAGCGACATGATCTCGTCGCGCATGGCCAGTTTCGCGAGCCACGCCTGGGGGATATCTTTCATACCATAGTGGGCGCCAGCTACTTGGCCGGCCACGGCTGCGGTTGTGTCGGCGTCATCGCCCAGGTTGGCCGCCAGTAGGATAGCGTCACGGAAGTTGTCCGTCTGATCCACGCACCATAGTGCGGCCTCCAGGCTTTCGACCACATAGCCGGTACCCCGGATCTCCTCTACGGCCTTGCCGCGGTAGACGCCTCGCGCGATCTCGACGATGCTAGGCGTTCCCTCGAAAGCCTCTGCCTGGCCCAGCAGTACCTCCGCCTTGCTCTGGCCTGCCAGGGCGCGGCATAGCACGCGACCCAGCAGGCGGCACGCGTCTATGCATTCCTGCGCGGCGTGCGTGGTCCGCGAGCTGGCAGCGGCATAGTGCTCGACGGCAGTCGTGTCCGGAAAGTAGGCCAAGGCGATCGGGGCCAGCCGCATGATGCTGCCGTTTCCAGCCGAATAGGGATCCGTGGATCCGGCTAGAGGCTCACCTGTGCGCTGGTATCGTC
>CAZTMY010000052.1:3149-12050 GCA_964614895.1 uncultured Anaerolineales bacterium | reverse complement strand
TCGTCGCTGGTGTCAGTGCTGGCTGTATCTGACCTAACGAGACGCGGCCGCGAATATATGGCGCGGACATTCCTTAGCTTTGACACGTGGATTATGGTCGCGCTCTGCTATCTGGTGCTCACGCTGTTCTCATCGCGGGTGGTTGAGTTCGTCGAGAGCAAGATGGCGTTCGAATAGGTGTTATGAGGGGGATACATGGCTGAGTCAAGCCGGGGCAACGGACAGCACGTCTCAGGGCGAGGCGTGCCAGCAGATATCATCCAGATCTCCGATGCTTACAAGACGTTCAACCATGGCCGAATCGTCGCACTAGATCACATCTCTGTCTCTGTTCCGCAGGGTCAAGTAGTAGTCGTGATCGGACCTAGCGGGTCCGGCAAGTCAACCATGCTACGGTGTATCAACCATCTGGAGGCATTGGATCACGGCAGCATCGTGGTGGACGGGGTGCCCTTGACCGATGCAGAAAACATCAACAAGGTGCGGATGGAAGTGGGCATGGTCTTCCAGCAGTTCAACCTGTTTCCGCACCTGAGTGTGATGGACAATGTGACGTTGGCACAACGCACCGTGCGCAAGCGGCGCAAGGCTGAAGCGGAAGAGATCGCCATGGATCTGCTGGCCAAGGTAGGCATTCCTGAGAAGGCGTCCGCCTATCCTGGTCAGCTCAGCGGCGGGCAGCAACAGCGCGTTGCCATCGCCAGGGCGCTGGCCATGCAGCCCAAGATCATGCTGTTTGACGAGCCTACCTCCGCGCTAGACCCAGAGATGATCAAGGAAGTGCTGGACGTCATGCTGAACCTCGCACGCGAGGGCATGACGATGGTAGTAGTCTCCCACGAGATGGGATTCGCCCGCAATGCGGCCGATCGCATCATCTTTATGGATAATGGGCAAGTAATCGAGGACACGACACCACAACGCCTCTTCGACAACCCCTGCGAGCAGCGTACGCGCGAGTTCCTCAGCAAGATCCTGCACTAGGGATCTACACCTCGGTGTGGACGTCCTTGCTGCCAGACGGGATCGTCTGCCCGATCTTGCGCTCCTCTCCCCGACGGAGACGATCAATATTCGGGCGCAACTCCCAGAGCGAGAGCGCCCCTGCCCCCAAGCCAAAGACGATCCAGTCCCAAGGCCAGCTCCAAACGACAGCACCAACGGCTAGGACGATTGGGAGCACTACCGCCATTGTCACGGAGCCCAAGGATGCGTAGCGCGTCAGACCCAGGGGCAGGGCACCAGCCAGCAGAGCTATCAGAGCTGCCGTTGGGTTGATGGCTAGTGTTGCCCCAAGTGTGGTCATAGTGCCGACACCGCCGGCAAAACCGAGGAATACGGACCAGTTGTGGCCAAGAACCGTCGCGATGCCAGAGAGCGCCAGCGCCCAAGACGTCCCTGGAACGAGGGCGCGAGCCACCTGAACGCCAGCATAGCCCTTGAGTATGTCTGCCACCCCTGTGAGCATAGCGCAGAGAAAACCGCTGGAGCGCAGCACGTTGGTCGCGCCCGTGTGGCCGCTCCCCACCCGCAGCACATTGACCCCCCGCAGGCGCGCAATGGCATAGCCGGTAGGTAGTGAGCCCATGAGATACGCAGCGACTAATGCTGCCAAAAGCCGAATGCCCACAATCCCAGGCCTCCTCCATATCAAGCAGCACTCTAACCTACATAACACGAGCTCCAGTTTAGCGTTGCGTAGGGAGCTTGGCGTACAGATGGCGATTCCCTCGTGCACGAAGGCAGCTTGAGCAGGCAGCGCACCATCAGACGCTGCCGCGATCCATTAGATGCCCTTTCTTGACGCAACGACTCCCGTGCCATACGATCACGTCCAACACTCGGTGGCGCTGTGAGGTGGAGCATGCCTGACTATATCGCCGCTATCGATCAGGGAACGACGGGGACTCGCTGTTTGATCTTTGATCCAGCGGGACAAGTGGTTAGCCAGGCCTATCGAGAGCATGCTCAGATTATGCCTCAACCAGGTTGGGTCGAGCACGATCCTTTGGAGATCGTGCGCAACATCAACGAGGTGGTAGGTGCCGCGTTGTTCCGTGCGTCGCTGCCAGCTCGAGAGATCCGTGCGCTGGGCATCACGAACCAGCGTGAGACCACCATTGTGTGGAACCGCCGCACCGGTCGTCCCTATCACAATGCTATCGTCTGGCAGTGCACCCGCACGCGCGAGCTATGCGAGCGGCTTCTGGCAGATGGCCTGGAGCCGCTCGTGCGTGAACGTGCTGGGCTTGTGGTCGGCACCTACTTTTCCGGGCCCAAGCTCCGATGGCTGCTTGACCACGTCCCAGACCTGTGGCGTGATGCGGAGCGGGGCGAGGCTCTGTTTGGCACTGTGGATTCCTGGGTCATCTGGAACCTTACAGGCGGACCCAAGGGTGGAGTGCATGTCACGGATGCGAGCAACGCCTCACGCACGATGCTGATGAACCTAGCTACCCTGGATTGGGATGAGGATCTGCTCCAGGCTCTGAAGATACCTCGTGCTATGTTGCCACGCATCGTGCCCTCCAGCCTCCCTGGTGGCTACGGAACCACGACGACTGAAGGCCCCTTTGGGCACGCGGTGCCCGTCTGCGCTGCGCTGGGCGATCAGCAAGCGGCGCTGGTTGGCCAAACATGCTTTGCCCAAGGGGAAGCCAAGAATACCTATGGGACTGGGTCTTTTCTTCTCATGCACACAGGCGCCAAGCCAGTGCATTCCAAGTCCGGTCTGCTTACCACCGTTGCCTACGATCTTGGCGGCGGGAATGTGGCCTATGCGCTAGAGGGCTCCATCGCCATCACGGGGGCTGCCGTTCAGTGGTTGCGAGATAATCTTGGCTTGATCAAGGATGCTGCCGAGACCGAAGAGATCGCTGGTTCGGTGGAAGATTCGGGGGGCGTGTACTTTGTGCCGGCTTTCTCGGGGCTGTTTGCGCCGCACTGGGAAATGTATGCACGCGGTGTGATTGTCGGGCTGACGCGTTATGCGACGCGTGCCCACCTTGTGCGGGCCACGTTGGAGGCTATCTGCTATCAGTCGCGGGAGGTGGTAGATGCCATGCAACAGGATGCGGGCATCCAGCTACGCACGCTAAAGGTAGATGGTGGCGCCGCTGCTAACGACCTCCTGTTGCAGCTTCAGGCCGACATCTTGGGGGCGGAAGTGGTGCGCCCGGTGATCCGGGAGACGACCTCGCTGGGAGCCGCCTATGCCGCTGGTTTGGCATCGGGGCTGTGGCCATCGCTGGATGAACTGAGGGAGCAGTGGCGCGTGGACGCCGTGTTTGCGCCACGATGGAGCCAAGAGAGACGTCGCGCTGGGTACCGCCTCTGGCAGAAGGCTGTCGAGCGATCGCGCGCCTGGGTGGAACCCGAAGCGCGCGACAAGGACGGGGGCGTGAGCTGATGCAATCGTATGACGTCGTCGTCATCGGGGCGGGTGTCGTCGGATCGCTTACGGCCCGTGCCCTCTCTCGATACCAACTAGACGTGCTGCTCGTGGAAAAGTGTGCCGATGTGGGCGAGGGCACCACTAAGGCCAACAGTGCGATCGTCCACGCTGGCTATGATGCTATCCCCGGGACCCTCAAGGCGACCATGAACGTTGCCGGTAACCCCATGTACGACGAGCTCTGCGATGAGCTGGATGTCGACTTTTGGCGTTGCGGCACATACGTGGTGGGCGTCAGGGAAGACGATCTAGAAACCCTCCACGATCTCTATGAGCGAGGTAGGCGCAACGGCATCGATGGCTTGGCGATAATCTCGGGCGAGGAGATGCGCCGGAGAGAGCCGGCGGTCACGGCCAATTGCGTGGGGGCTCTTTACGCAGAGACTGGGGGCATTGTCGATCCCTTCCAGCTCTGCTTCGCGGCAGCCGAGAATGCCGTCACGAATGGTGTTGAGCTCTGGCTTGAGACAGAGGCGTTCGGGTTTGTGCGAGAAGGAGAACGTGTTGTTGGCGTTCGTACAACGCGGGGGACGGTGGAGGCGCGCTGGGTGGTGATCGCGGCAGGTCTGTGGGCAGACGAGCTTCTCGATGATTTAGGGTACTATCGACTGGAGATCACGCCGCGCAAAGGCGAATATTTTGTGCTCGATCGGCGTGCCGGTGAGCTGGTAGGCAGCGTGCTGTTCCCGTGCCCTACCCCGATCAGCAAGGGCATCGTGGTGACTCGGACTATTCACGGCAACCTGATGATTGGCCCTAACGCTCATAACGTGCCTGATAAGCATGATCGGGCGACGACATCGGAAGGCCTGCGTGAGGTGATGGCAGGCGCCCGCAAGCTTGTTCCGGGGCTTCGGAGCAGCGATGTGATCCGCACGTTTGCGGGTCTCCGTGCGGGTGGCAATACGGGGGATTTTGTTATCGAACGGCCGCCGACTGCGCAGAACGTGGTGGCACTCGCTGGGATCGAGTCGCCAGGCCTGACGGCTGCACCCGCTATCGCGCAGCGCGCCGTGGAGCTCTTGGCTGAGGCTGGGATGCCACGCGAAGAGAAGCGCGACTATCAGCCCATACGGCACGGGATCCCTCGCTTTGCTGATCTTTCCTATGACGAGCGTGAAGCGCTCATTGCCAAGGATCCTCGCTATGGCAACGTCGTGTGCCGGTGTGAGATGGTCACCGAAGGCGAGGTGGTGGCTGCGTGTCACGCGCCGGTGCCAGCTCAGACCTACGACGCCGTCAAGCGACGGACTCGCGTCGGTAGCGGTCGGTGTCAGGGGAGCTTTGACACACCCTTGGTGCTGGAGATCATGGCGCGCGAACTGGGGCTGCCAGTGACAGAGATCACCAAAAAGGGGGAGCGTTCGCGGATGGTGGCTCGCCGGACAAAGGACGTGCCGGCATGAAGACCCTGGTATGCGATGTCCTAGTCATCGGAAGCGGCCCCGCTGGCCTGGCAGCGGCAACGCGAGCGCGGGAAGAGGAGGCCAAGAACGTCTTGGTGCTTGAGCGCAACCCCGAGCTCGGTGGCATCCTGCCACAGTGCATTCATAATGGCTTTGGAGTGCGGGCCTTTGGCAGCGATCTCACCGGTCCCGAGTATGCGCAACGCTGGATCGAGCAGGCGCTGTCGGCAGGTGTGATCTTGCGGACGGGCACCATGGTGCTGGAGATCAGGCAAGACTTGACGGTCATCGCTTCCAGCGGTGATATCGGGTTGATGGAGGTGCGCGCCAAGGCACTGGTGTTGGCGATGGGTTGCCGCGAGCGTCCGCGCGGCGCGCTTGGAATCCCTGGCACGCGTCCGTCAGGAATCTATACCGCTGGAACAGCCCAGCGATTAGTCAATATCGAGGGGTACGTTCCTGGCGAGCGTGTGGTGATCCTGGGTTCCGGGGATATTGGGATGATCATGGCACGGCGCCTTACGCTCGAGGGGGCCAAAGTGCAAGCCATGCTGGAGGTTCAGCCCTGGGTGAATGGTCTGCGTCGGAACCTGGTGCAGTGCGTTCAGGACTATAACATCCCACTGTGCACGCAGACCACCGTCGTCGAAGTGCGCGGCAAAGCGCGCCTGGAAGAGGTCGTGGCGGCTCGCGTCGACGCTGCCTGGCAGCCTATCGCCGGCACCGAGTGGACTATCGCTTGCGATACGTTGCTGCTGTCTGTGGGGCTTGTGCCAGAGAATGAGCTCTCACGACAGGCGGGCGTGGTGCTGGATGAGCGCACCGGCGGACCTGTTGTGGACGAGCGCTACCAAACCTCTGTGCCTGGCGTGTTTGCCGCGGGGAACGTGGTGCATGTGTACGATGTCGTGGACGATGTGAGCGAGTTCGCGATGGTAGCCGGCGAGAACGCTGCGCGGTGGGCCTTGGGGGAAGGTACCCCGCCCGCTGGCTATGTGCCCGTGCGTGCTGGCGAGAATGTGCACCATGTGATGCCTCAGCGGGTACGTCGTCAAGACCGTAACACACCGCTGTCGCTCGCGTTCCGGGTGGAGCGGCCGATAGAAGAGGCCGCCTGGATGGCGGTGCGGGCTGATGGGGAACTGCTGACTCGGCGTCGGCTACGCTACGCGCGGCCGTCGGAGATGCTGGTCATCGAGGTTCCCCCGGAAAAGCTCGGTGATCTCGACGGCACGAAAGGTCTAGTTGTGGACGTCTTTAGGCTGGGGTAGGGGATGAGATCGATGGAAGAGCGGGACCTCATTTGCGTAACCTGCCCTGTGGGCTGCACCCTGAAAGTGATCCTCGATGGCGACGAAATCGTCGAGGTGCGCGACGCGGGATGCCGTCGAGGCGAGGCGTTTGCCCGCAAGGAGCTCACGGATCCAAGGCGCATGCTGGCTAGCACGGTGCGGGTGGCAGGAGGGCTCTATCCCTTGGTGCCCGTCCGATCCTCCGAGCCACTCCCCAAAGCGCTCTTGCTACCGACCGCGCGGCTACTTCGGGAGGTTGTGCTAAGGGCCCCCGTGGCAGAGCACCAGATCGTGCTCAAAGACGTACTCGATAGCGGGGTGTCCATCGTCACAAGTAGGGCCATGCCCGTCTCGCGAGACGGTAATCCCAGCTAGTCGTACCACCACAGGGGACCGTTGCCTTTCAGACCGACTGGGGGCAGGAGATCGGTGGTGACAACCCTCGCCGTATCGCCCAGCTCTCTGAACAGTTCCTTCGCCCTTTGGGCGGCGAGCTCACCTGCTACCCACTGGGCCGCACGGGATACAACGGCCGCGTCGAGCGCAGCCAACGTGGCGATGATGAGGAGCTATACCGCCCCTATCTGCTCAAGATCCGGGATGAACAGGAGATGCTTCTGTATGGTCATCGGTGGGTCTATTTCTGCAACGCCCTGCGCCCCCGCTTTGGACACGGGATGCAGCAGAAACCACCCTTGGCCATCCTGCGGCAACCGGGCTAGGATGGCCCCGACAGCATCGCGGCCATGCCACCCATCCTTCTGGATGAGATCGGTAATGATCTGCTGGCCAGATACACATCATGGTATGCTGGCGATAGGGTGAGTCGAGTGCTATAATCATCGCTGCTGAAGATGGTGATGGAGGAGGTGAGATCTGGAAGAACGACAGGTAGCTGATCTGACCGTTGACGTGATCGCTGACATGATGGGCAGCGACATCGTGCTGCTGGACATGACCGGAGTGACGTTGATCGCCGACTATTTCGTGATCGCCACGGTGCAGAGCGAACGTCAGTTGGGCGCTATCGCTGAGGAGCTCTCGCGACAGCTCAAGGAGCAATTAGGCGTCGCGCCGCGTGGTACCGATGGGACATCTTCGTCTGGCTGGATAGCTATCGATCTCGGCGGCGTTGTGGTGCATCTCTTTACCGAGGCCATGCGCGTGCGTTATCAGTTGGAAGAGTTCTGGCGAGACGCACGGACGGTGGTGCGTCTGGCCTAAGGACCTGGCGATACCAAGCAGCCCGCCCCAGATTGTCTAGGGCGGGCTGTCCTGCGTGCAGATAGGTAGGCTACGGCTCAGAGGGTCGATATGGGCACGACCTCACCCGTCTCCAGGGATCGGTTTGCCGCTAGGCAAAAAGCGAGCGACTTGATCCCGTCGGCGTACGGGGATCGCACGAGCTCTGGCTGGTTGCTATCCACCGCCGCCACAAAGGCAGCGTCCTCGATCTCAAAGATCTCGCTTTCACCTAGAATCCGCTCCTCCTCGATCGCTGATTTGCGGATGACCGCCGAGTGCTCCCAACCGGTGAAGGTGATATAGTGATGCATAGCGGCCACCGTCATGTGCACCCCGCCCCCGGCGCGGCTGGCGCACGAGCTCATTAGGCTGGCCACGGCGCCATTCTCAAAGGTAGCAACCACGCTGCTGGCGTCCTCGACGTCGTAGCCTTCCATGTCGGTGACGTGGCCACGGACACCGCGCGCGAACACGTCTACGGGTTCGCCAAGCAAGAAACGGGCTAGGTCAAAGGTGTGCGTCGTCTGCTCGACGATT
Organism: uncultured Anaerolineales bacterium; assembly: GCA_964614895.1. GTDB lineage: Bacteria > Chloroflexota > Anaerolineae > UBA1429 > UBA1429 > DAIRUQ01. The sequence goes on along the minus strand of CAZTMY010000052.1, from coordinate 4,116 downwards.
TGGCCACCTGAGAGAGCCCTAACGCGCCACCAGTAGACGCCTGGCGCCCCCCCAATCCATGCGCCATGAGCCAGTACGGGCGCATCATGTTGAAGGATCTCGCGCGCTCGCTGTACGCCTCGGCGATAGCGAGTCATGTATCCCACCGCGGCAAACGTGCCCGTGCGCTCGACCACATCGAGAACCTTGCGCGCTGTATCCATGTTATTGGAGATGGGTTTCTCAACCAGGAAAGGGATACGGCGATCCAGCAGCGATAGCTCAGCCTCGCCATGGGCAAAGGGCGGGAGGCATACCCAGGCAGCATCGGGCTTGGTGCGGTCGAGCATCTCCCCCGCGTCGGTGAACGCTTCTCCGCCATAGTCCTTGGCAAACGCCGTGGCGCGCGCGAGATCGACATCGCAGGCGCCAACGAACGTAAGGTCGGGGCGCTTGACGAGTCCCCGCGCATGTTGCCGTGCAATGCCACCCGTGCCGATGAAAGCGATCCGCATGATGTCCTCCTCGTGTTCGCTAGGACGCTAACTCTAGCGCTTGTCGCAACGATGCCTCGGTATCTAGGATGGGGGTGTACTCGAGGCCCACAAAGCCTTGGTAACCAGTGGCGTCGATGGCTTGGAAGATAGCTTGATAGTCCAGCTCGCCGCCGACTAGCTCGTGGCGACCAGGTACGCCCGCTGCGTGGAAATGCCCGATGAAGGGGATATAGCGTGTCAGGTTCGCAATGAGATTGCCTTCCTGAACCTGTTGGTGGTACAGGTCCATCAGGATCTTGACTGATGGCGAGCCTACTTCCTCCACAATGTCCACGGCGTGGGCCATGCGTGTAAGCCAGTAGCCGTGGTGATTCACGAGGGTGTTGAGGGGCTCGAGCACCAAGGTGAGGCCGTGATCTTCGCAGATGGGCGTCAGGGCTTTGAGGTGGCGCACCACCCGCCGACGAGACATCTCGTAGGTCTCGTCATCA
>CAZTMY010000052.1:0-3139 GCA_964614895.1 uncultured Anaerolineales bacterium | reverse complement strand
AGCGTGTTGCCTGTGGTCGCGATGACCGTTGAGCAGCCAAGACGCTCGGCGACCTCGGCGGTCTCACGCATGCCTGCCACCAGCTCTCGCTCGTAACCTCTACGGATCAGGGAAAAGCCGGGCTCCAGACAGAGCGCGGCCAGGGTTAAGCCGGCGTCGTTGAGGGCGTCTTGGATGGCATCGAGGTCCTTGTTCTTCCAACCCCAGAACTCGCAAGCTTGGTAGCCTAGCGCGGCGGCGCTGGCGATCCGTTCTTGGTGGGGTTGATCGCGCCAGAACATCTCGATGCAGACCGATAGCTGAACCATGGCATACCTCCTCGGGGCAATATTCTGGGTTCGTCAGGGTAGAACGCTGGCCGCGGCCGCAAGATCCAGATAGAGCACCGCGCTAGGGTGACGACGCATGATGGTGGCAGGGCATGTTTCCGCGATGGGACCCCGCAGTGTGCTGACCACAGCGGCCGCTTTAGTAGGCCCCGGCACAATGCAGGCGATGTGGCGGGCCGAAACGAGCGCCGGCATGGTCATAGTGAGAGCCTGCTTTGGCACTTGCTCGATGCGCTCAAAGGCGCCATCGTGTACCTGCTGCTGTCGACAGACCCTGTCCAGAGTCACCGGCTTGACCCAAGCGGCGTCCTGGAAATCCGCGACGTGTGGATCGTTGAACGCCATGTGCCCGTTCTCGCCGATGCCGGCGCAGACGATGTCGAGCGGCGCCTCTTGCAGCAGGGCAGCGTACCGCGAGCACTCAGCTTCGATGTCGGGAGCGTTGCCATCCAGATAGCTCACCCGGGCAAAGGGCAGGTCCAAGATGCGTTCGCGCAGAAAAGTACCGAATCGCTGTGGGGCATCGTACGGTAGGCCGACATATTCATCCATGTGGAATGCTTCGATGCGCTGCCAAGGGATGCTGTCTATTTGGCGTAGCGCTGCGAGGAACTCGTTCTGTGAAGGAGCGGCCGCGAACACGATACGCGCTCTTTCCTTCTCGGCAAGGATCTCTCGCAGACGCTGCGCTACGGCCTTTGCGGCTGCCTGCCCCATGGCCTTGCGAGTGGCGTAAACCTGGACCTCAAGGTTGTCCTGCTTGAACGTGTACGTGGGCGTTGGAGCTGAAGGATGCATATTGGTACCCCCTTCTGGTTCACGTCAGTGGCAGTCTACTATGTGCCCAGCACATGGACAAGGGGCAGCGCCACGATGTGAGCGTAGAAAGATACCAAGATCTGACGCCAATCCGGCGATCGGCGTGCATCGAACGCATAAACGGGGGCGAGCGGTACTGCGCGCTACCGCGTATAGTCGGGGCGATAGTCCCCTTCGATGACGCCAGCTTCGACTAGCAGCGTGAGCGTGGCGTTGGAATAGAGGACAGCAACTAGCGCCATCAAGAACAGGAACAAAGGCGCGACCAGAACCGTCGAGAGCACGATGAGGATGACACTGATGATCCCGACGATGATGCTGAATACGGGGAATCGGAGGACTAGGATCACGCTGTTGCGCCAGGCGCGCAGGATTTTGGGTTCTTCCTGAACCATCATCATGGGCCAGAAGTGCATCTGGGTTAGTAGCCACACGAAGAAAACGGACGTCCAGAAGCCGCCCACGAGCAGCACCCATTCGCTGTGAATGATCTGAGCGTAGAAATCCAGATTCACGTACCAGAGGACGGCGGCCAGGATGTTGGCCAAGAACCAGATGATGGCCCGCCACCAGTAGGCCTTGACGCCGTCCCAGTAGTCGCTGAGATGAAAGGCCTTGCCCCTGGCGACGCGATAGGCGACCGGGTAGATGGCTGCTGTCGCGATCGGATAGGTGACAATCACCAGCAGGCTTGGGTACCAGACCTTGACCAGTGTTGCCAGAAACAGGGCCGAGAACCCAGCCAGGAACCAGATGAAGTTCAGCACCGAGAGCATGAACAGATCGCCCCAGGTGTCCTTGAGAGCTTGCCACACGACCTTGAAAGCCTTACTGATCATGGTCCCCCTCTTGGGAAGATGTTCCTAGGGCGGCTAGAGGCCAGTTCCTGTTCACGCACAAAAGAGGCAAGCTGACGGCTTTGCCTCTCTCTCGATCACTCTGGGTGCTCCGCGGCGTCCGAATTAACGCCGTTCGCGCCGGCGGCGCTCGGCGAGTGCCTGCTGAAATGCAATCTTGATGGGGCTCTCGATCTCGACCTCGGACTGATCGGGCATCTGCTCTTGACGGGGACGACGTTGCTGTCCACGGCGTCTGGGCCGATCCTCACGGGGTGGCGCCGCTTGCACCGGACCCGTGCCCTTCATCGAGAGCGAGCTGCGGTGCCGATCCGTGTCCACTTCCAGTACACGGACCTCGCCTTCCTGGCCAACGCTCACAGCCTCTTTCGGGTTCTGCACGAACCCTCGGCTGAACTCAGAGACGTGGACTAGCCCATCAGTCTGGGCGCCGATATCCACAAAGGCGCCGAAATCAACGATGCGCACGACCCGGCCATTAACGGTGCTCCCGGGCTCGATCTCTTCCAGGGGTTTGCGTTTGCCGGCCATCGTGTCTGGAATGGTGAGGCTGATGCGATTGTCGTCCTTCTTGACACGGCGGACGACGACATCGAGCTCATCGCCGACTTTGATCGTCTTGTCAATACCAGCACGCCGAAGCGTCGAGATATGAGCAAGCCCATCTCGGCCAACGCCAATATCGATGAACGCGCCAAAGTCGACGATGTTGCGGACGCGACCACGAAGCTCCATGCCCGGCTCAAGGCTTTCAATGGTGGGGCCTTCTTCGTCAGAGGTAGCTTTGGCTTCGGATGGGGTTTCGGGGTTATCGCCGAACTTGGCTTGAGGAGTGGGCTGAAGGTCTTGGTTCGGTTGAGTGGTTTTCGTATCCTCGGGATCGATCCTGGGACCCTGGCTTTCCATCCGTTGCGCTCTCCATGACTGCTGACTATGAGTAGGGCATACGTGACCAACCCTTATTATCCCACTGAATATCGAGAACGTCAAATCGCCCGTGTGTAAGGGCGTTGAAAAATGGATCCCCAGATTTCTGCCAGCCTTGAAACACATCGCGAGTCGCGATGTGTTGTGGGGAGTGAGGGTCAAGACGAGGAGGGACTGACTGTGGGCAAGGTTCGGCTGGTAGATACG
>CAZTMY010000051.1:0-12131 GCA_964614895.1 uncultured Anaerolineales bacterium | reverse complement strand
AAGTGCTCCAAGCTACCCAGATAACCCTGCATCACCAAATGCTGATTGTACGGCGCGGGATCTGACAGCTGTGGCTCCCACACAACCGGCGCGTCGGGCGCGGGCCCATAGTAGTCCGTCGCATCCAGCAAATCAGGATCGGTCTCGGAGCTACCGGAACGGTAGTAAGTCACGCGCGAAGCGTTCTCGACCACCACGTGGGCGCCTTCGCCGATGATCTCGAGACGCTCACGCGGGCCTCGGCGAGCTTGACTGCCACACAGATGTAGCGTGCCGATCAGTCCAGAAGCGTACGCTAAGGTGATAATAGCATCGCCGCTATGCTCGTTGACCATGTACGTCAGACCACGCGCTTCGCCAAAGAGTCGCATAACCGTCGCGTACGGCCGCACCAACCCCAGGAGTGACCGTGGGTCCTCGCATGGTTTGGTCAAGGCCTCCCGCGTCAAAGTGGCAGGGTATCGCATGGCAAAGCTAGACGCTGAGCCGAAACCCTCGTCCTCCATGATGGCGGCCGCCTTTAGATAGGCGGGCATAAACATGCCATTGAGATTAGTCTGCAAGAACTTGCGCCCGCGCATGCACGCGTTGGTCAGCGTCTTGACATCGTCCTTGCTAGCGCACGGCGGACTCTCAATCCAGACGTGAAAACCAGCCCGGAGCGCGTCCGCTGCTAGTTCCGGATAAGAGGGACGCCCCTCCGGATCAGGGCCAACAACGATGATGAGCGCGTCGAGCGTGGTCTCTTTGGCCAGTAACGCCTTATGGTTAGGATAAAACCGCTTGGCCCCAAACAATGAAGCAGTGGCGATTCCTTGATCACGGTCATGGTCAGCCAAAGCCACGAGATCCACGGGCAGATAACGAAAACAGGGCAGGATATTCCGGTAGGCGTGCCTACCCGCCCCGATACAGCCCACGCGGAGCTTGGTCGAGTAGGCATAGTTGTGCAGCATGATCCTCTCCGTTGATCGGTGCGCAGTCACGAATAGCCAGCGTTCTCACTCTCCTCTCCCTGACTATGCACCAGGCACAGGGAGCTGTCAAGGACCGACCAACGGCCACGCTTGACGATTCCGCCTTGTGATACTAGGATGGGCTTCGGTTGTTCGCTCTATCCGTAGGTTTGCGTGGTGCCCGGACGCCGGTGTCACTCACGGCAGTGAGGTGGAATATGCTCTGGAAACCCCCGCGATACGTGGCTGGCCTCTGGGTGGGAGTCACTCTAGTGGCCTTTCCACTCGTCTATCTCTTGGTCTTTATGGCCACCGGTCGATTCCCTAAAGGCGGCCCGCTGAGTGGTGGTCGCTTCGCGAGTATCAATGACGTCATCCGCGACATGCAGCGTTTCATCTTGCAACCCAGGGGAGCGCGATATGAATAGATCCTTCCTGAAGGGAATGGTAGCCGGGGTGCTTGTCCCGCTAATGTTCCTTGGTGCTGTTGTGTACTGGGTGCACAAGCTCACCTCCAAGGTGCCCTTCCCGGTAGACCGTCCTGCAGAGGGCCAGTTGACATGGGGCCTCGTGCCCTTGGAGGAGGTCCCCGATTACTGGGAGCGTTGGGAGCCCACCATTGCGCCTCTGCGGCAGCGCATCTATGCACGTATCGCGCAAGCACGCGCCACAGTGCTTGGCTTGATCGCTGGACAACCCCCCGCCTGATCCATTGCCACGCAGCCGTCCCCACATGAGTGCGCTGCAGCGGTCTCTTGCGTCACTCGTCCCAAGGAGACCAAAGCAACATGAACCCTGCCTCGATATCGCCACCGGTCGTGGTTCACCTGGTAGGCAACGCTCACATCGACCCCGTCTGGCTGTGGCCTGTAAACGAGGGCCGCGCCGAGGTCCTGGCGAGCTACCGCACTGCCATCGCGCTCATTCAGGAGTACGAGGGCTATGTGTTCACCAGCGGTGGCTCGGTCACCTATCGGTGGGTCGAGGAGGATGACCCCGCTCTATTCCGCCAGATCGTGAACGCCGTGCGCGACGGATGCTGGGCCCTGGTCAATGGATGGTGGCTCCAGCCCGACTGCAATATCCCATCTGGCGAATCTTTCGCACGCCACGCGCTCTATGGTCAGCGGTATCTCGAATCGCGTTTCGGTCAGCGCGCTCGGGTTGGGTACAACGTGGACAGCTTTGGGCACGCCGGTACCCTACCGCAGCTTCTCAGGCTGGGTGGTCTGGATAGTTACGTCTTCTTCCGGCCAGGTCCGCACGAAATGGGGCTGCCCCAAGGGCCTTTTTGGTGGGAGTCACCCGACGGCGCGAGGGTACTCGCGTGTAGGCCGCCGCTCCATTACGGCACCCCCGAAGAGACCGATATGCTGCAACGCGCGACTGAGGCCGCCGCCGGTGCGCCGCACGGTCTGCGCACTGTATTGTGCTTCTACGGCGTAGGCAACCACGGTGGCGGCCCAACCCGCAAGAACGTGCAGGACGTCATAGACGCCCAGGGCACGCGTGATGATCTGGTACTCCGCTTTTCCTCGCCACAGGCCTACTTTGATGAGGTGAGACTAGCGCAGCAAGAGTTCCCGACGGTTCGTGGCGAGCTCCAACACCATGCTCGGGGTTGCTATTCGGTGTTGTCCCGGATCAAGCAGGAGAACCGTCGCGCCGAACACCAGGCCATGCGGGCCGAGCGTCTGGCCGCCTTTGCCACGGTCCTGGCGGATGCCCCTAATGCCCAGAAGCGTATCGACGAGGTCTGGAAGGGTACGTTGTTCAACCAGTTCCACGATATCCTCGCAGGCACCAGCATACGTCGAGCCTACGAGGACGTCTGGGCCACGTACGCGGACGGATACCAGACGCTGACTGACATCACCAGGCAAGCCCTAGGGGCGTTGAACGCCAACCTGAATGTCAAGGATGCTCCTCATGCCTTTGCCGTCTGGAACGCGCTGCCCTGGCCGCGCCGGGAGATCGTGCGCTTGAGCATACCCGTGGGCGGATGGCGCCAGGATCGACGCGGGCTGCGCGTGCCGCATGATCCTTCGGTCACGGACGCTGAAGGGAACCCATTGCCTTGCCAGTTAGCGCAGGTGATTTTTGACGACAACGTTTATGTCGCAGACGTGGACGTGCTGGTCGATATGCCTGCTCTCGGGGCCACCGTCGTGTACCCTACGGTCCGCACAGAGCCCATAGATCTCGGCGTCGCCGCCCGGGAGCCAACCACGCAGGCCAACGAGATCGCCAACGAGCATCTGCGCGTGCGAATGGACGCAGCCACAGGCACCGTCCAGAGCATCACCGATCTGGCTTCTGGCCAGGAGATGTTGGGGGGACTCTCGGCAGTCCCCGTCGTGCTAGATGATCATAGCGACACGTGGAGCCACGGCATCGTTGCCTTCACGGAGGAGCTGGGCCACTTTGCCCCCCAAGCGCCGGTCTGCCTCGTGGAGCGAGGTCCCATCCGATGGACCTTGCGCTCACAGATGAGCTGGGGCAACTCGGACCTGACCATGGATGTCTCGCTGACGGCGGGAAGGCGTGCCGTCGACATGGCGCTCACTGTCAACTGGCACGAGCAACACAAGATGCTGAAGCTGGCCTTTGTGGCGCGCGGTAGCGATCACCAGGTCACATCCTCGGCGCCCTATGGGCATCTTTCGCGGGAGGCAACCTGCGAGGAAGAGCCCACCCAAGCCTGGGTGGACATTACAGGCATGTTACCGTCGGAAAAGCAGATCGGCCTCTGTCTGGTGAACGACGGCATCTACGGCTATGACGCATGCGGCGCCGAGCTTCGCCTCAGCTTGCTGCGTAGCCCGATCTATGCCTTCCACCAACCCCGTGAGGTCGTCCCTGGCGTACGCTACTATTATGTGGACCAAGGCACACACACGTTCAGGCTGCGCCTGCTTCCCCACGATGGCGATTGGCGAGAGATGGCACCAGACCGCGCGGCCATGGCCTGGCATGATCCGCTGCTAGTCACGGCTCTCTCACCCCAGACCGGTGAGTCATCCACGCTATCGTTGTTGAGAGTCTCGCCCGCCAACATAGTAGCCACGGTCGCCAAGCTGGACGACGATGGGCGCTTGATCGTCCGTGGCTACGAGAGCGACGGACGATCCACGACGGTGACACTGTCGTCCGAGGCGTTGGGATGCTCTTGGCAGTGGCGAGTGCGGCCATATGAGGTATGGACGGTGGCGCTAGGTCTCCGGGACGCGTCGGTGACCCGGCTCAACTTTCTGGAAGAGCCTCTCGCCTAGCCCAATCCACCGTTTGCCCGAGCCAAGCCCCGCGCGCATAATAGGTCGCCTGGACGCTGGAGCCAGGCGACCTGAGAGCGCACTAGAAGTTGGAGATGCTATGGCGGACAACCTAACGCAGAAGATCATTCGAGAGCACCTCGTTGCAGGCGAGATGGCTCCCGGCCAGGAGATTGCCCTGCGCATCGACCAAACCTTGACCCAGGACGCCACGGGCACGATGGCCTACCTTCAGTTCGAGGCCATGGGCATCCCTCGTGTCCGCACCGAGCTCTCTGTCAGCTATGTCGATCATAACATGCTGCAAGGCGATTTCCGCAATGCCGACGATCACCGCTACTTGCAGACCGTTGCTGCCCACCATGGCATAGTCTTCTCGAGACCAGGCAACGGCATCTGCCATCAGGTGCACTTGGAACGCTTTGGCGTCCCCGGCAAGACGCTGCTTGGGTCCGATAGCCACACCCCTACGAACGGGGGCCTTGGCGTTCTTGCCATTGGTGCGGGCGGGCTGGACGTCGCTGCGGTGATGGCCGGCCGCCCATTTTACGTCCAGATGCCCGAGGTGGTTCTAGTGCATCTCACGGGTAAGCTACCTGCTTGGGTATCAGCCAAGGACGTGATCTTGCATCTTCTGGGTCGGTTGAGCGTCAAGGGTGGTGTCGGAAAGGTTATGGAGTACGACGGCCCTGGGGTGGCCAACCTAGACATCCCCCAGCGAGCCACTATTACCAACATGGGTGCAGAGCTCGGAGCTACCACGTCGATCTTTTGCAGCGATGAGAGGACCCGACGCTTCCTAGCGGCTCAAGGCCGCGAGCGTGATTGGTGCCCCCTCTGCGCGGATCCCGGCGCGTCCTATGACGACGTGGTCGAGATCGATCTGAGCACGCTCGAGCCGCTGGTGGCCCAACCACATAGCCCGGACAACGTCGCCCCCGTCAGCGCCCTAGCGGGCCAACCTATTTCGCAAGTCTGCATAGGGAGCTGTACCAACTCTTCCGTCGCCGATCTCGAGATGGTGGCCGCCATTCTCCGTGGCAAGACCATTCATCGCGACGTGTCCCTCACCGTTAGCCCAGGCAGCAAACAAGCTCTCACGATGATCGCGCGCAGTGGGGCACTAGCGGACCTGATAGCTGCAGGAGCGCGTATCCTGGAGGCCAGTTGTGGGCCCTGTCTGGGAATGGGCCAAGCGCCAGGCAGTGGTGCTGTGACCTTGCGAAGCTTCAACCGGAACTTCCGAGGGCGCAGCGGCACGGCGGATGCCTTGATCTATCTGGCCGGGGCAGAGGTGTGTGCAGCATCGGCGCTGACGGGCACGATCACCGATCCGCGCACCCTGGGAGAACCGCCGGTTGTATCGGCGCCAGAACGCTACCTGGTGGACGATAACCTGATCATCCGCCCGCCCGAAGACGGGACTGCCGTTGAGATAGTCCGTGGGCCCAATATCAGGCCGCTGACAACCAGGGGCCCCTTGCAAGATACCATCCGTGCGCCAGCACTCCTGGTAATGGGCGACAATGTGACGACCGATGATATCATGCCCGCGGGTGCAGAGATTCTGCCCTACCGCTCCAACGTGCCCGCGTTGAGCGCCTATGCCCTCACCCGCCTGGACCCCTCCTTCCCAGACCGAGCCAAGGCTGCTGGCGAGGGCATCTTGGTGGCTGGCGAGAACTACGGTCAGGGCTCCAGCCGCGAACACGCCGCACTGGTACCTATGTACCTGGGCATCCAGGCTGTGATTGCCAAGAGCTTTGCTCGCATTCACCGCGCCAATCTGATCAACTTTGGCATCGCACCGCTGACGTTCGACGATCCGGATGACTATGAGCAGATCGCTCAGGACGACGAGCTGCGGCTCGTTGGGGTCCGCCGAGCTATCTCACAAGGGCTACCTTTGCGCCTAGAGAACGTCACGCGCGGTGTCAAGCTTACCGTGCACTGTGACCTTTCCGAGCGCGAGAGACAGGTTCTGTTGGCCGGAGGGCTGCTCAACGCTATTCGCGACGCTGGCTAGTACACACTAGGGAGAGATACACAAATGGCTTACACGATCACCCTGATCCCTGGCGACGGCACCGGCCCCGAAGTCACAGAAGCCATGTGCCGCGTGGTGGAAGCGACGGGCGTCTCGGTGCAGTGGGACGTGCAACAGGCGGGCGAGAGGGCCATGGCCGAGTTTGGTACGCCGCTGCCTGATCAAGTGCTCGAGTCGGTACGGCGCAACCGTGTTGGCATCAAGGGCCCCATCACGACGCCGGTCGGCAGCGGGTTCCGAAGCGTGAATGTGGCTATTCGTAAGGCTCTGGATCTCTATGTCAACCTCCGCCCCGTCCAGAGCTTCCCTGGCGTGCGCTCGGCGTTCGAGGACGTGGATCTCGTCATCGTACGAGAGAACACGGAAGGTCTGTACACGGGCATCGAGCACGAGGTAATCGCTGGTGAGGCCGCGGAGGCTATCCGCATCATCACGCGGCGTGGTAGCGAGCGCGTGGTGCGCTATGCCTTCGAGTACGCCCGTCAGAATGGCCGGCATCAGGTGACGGCGGTCCACAAGGCTAATATCCTCAAGCTCACCGACGGTCTGTTCCTAAAGACGGCCCGTGCTGTGGCCAGCGAGTATCCGGATATCGCTTTCAACGACCGTATCGTGGACAACATGTGCATGCAGCTAGTCCAGCGCCCCGAGGAGTACGACGTGCTAGTATTGCCCAACTTGTTTGGCGATATCGTCAGCGATCTCGCCTCGGGACTCGTAGGAGGATTGGGGGTAGCACCGGGAGCGAACATTGGTGATGGTTTGGCGGTCTTTGAGCCGGTCCACGGCTCTGCGCCCAAGTACGCTGGCCAGAACAAGGTGAACCCCACAGCGACGATCCGCAGCGCGGTGCTGATGCTACGCTACCTCGGTGAGACCGAGGCGGCAGATCGCGTTGATACGGCCATTCGCCGTGTCATCGCCAAGGGAGAGCGCGTCACCTACGACATGAAGCCGAGCCGAGACGATCCGTCGGCGGTAGGGACGCAGCAGATGGCCGATGCTATTATCGAGGCGCTGCCTTAGCGGTAACGCATACGTGGGGGCAACTAGCAGATCCGGGGCAGCAATTCCCCTGCTGGCATGTCCAGCAGGCGTTGTGTGCCAAAGGCGGTTCGCAATACCACCCCCCCGGCGTGGGCCGTGGTCACCTCGCCGATGATGGCGGCCTCGGCGCCGAGGGGATGTGCCAGCATCACGGCAAGGAGTGTGGCTGCCGATTCGGTCGGCGCGATCGCCACCAGTTTGCCCTCATTGGCCGCATAGAGCGGATCGAGCCCTAGCAGCTCGCATGCCGCAGCCACCGGTTCGTGCACTGTGATGGCCTCCTCGTCTATCGCGATGCCAACCTGGGACTGATCAGCAATCTCGTTGAGGACCGCGGCCAAGCCTCCTCTCGTGGGGTCACGCAACACATGAACATCCGGGCAGGTCGCTAGCATCGCTTCCACCAGCCCCGCCAAGGGCGCGCAATCGCTGCGAATCGGGCTCTCAAAGCGGAGGCCATGACGCTGGGTCATGATCGCGAGACCGTGGTCGCCCATGGCCCCACTAACCAGCACGCGATCGCCGGGGCGTGCGTGGTGGGCCGATATGTTAATGCCTTCGGGTACGATACCCACGCCCGCGGTGTTGATGAACATGCGGTCAGCACCGCCACGCCCTACCACCTTGGTATCGCCCGCCACGATCCGGACCCCAACTTGGTGCGCAGTCGTCGCCATAGAGATGACCACTCTTTCAAGCTCGCTGATGGCGAGGCCCTCTTCCAGAATGAACCCTACGCTGAGATACAGTGGCCGTGCGCCGCGCATGGCCAAATCGTTCACCGTCCCGCACACGGCCAGCTTGCCGATATCCCCGCCGGGAAAGAAAAGCGGCTGCACGACGTACGAGTCGGTTGTCATGGCCAGGCGCCCTTCTGGGGGGGCCAGGACGGCGGCATCCTCCAACGCCTTTAGCTCGCCATCACTCAGATGTCGAAGGAAAACATCCTCCAGCAATTCACGAGCCATCAGGCCACCGCTGCCGTGCGCTAGCAAGACCGTATCGCTCATGAATCCACGTTCCTTCCGTATCGGTAGTACGCCGCGCAGGCACCCTCAGCAGACACCATGCAAGGCCCGACCGGCTTGGTCGGCGTGCATACACGCCCAAACAAAGGGCACTCGGGCGGCGCGATCACGCCTCTCAGGACGTCGCCGCACCGACACCCACGCGCCCGGGATCCCTGACCCCCAGAAACCAGTGTTGGCGAGAATCTGCGGCGCGCGTCGAAAGCTTCATAGGCTGGCGCTAGGTCAAGTCCGCTATTGGGGATCAGGCCGAGTCCACGCCAGTGTGCCTCGCCTACTACGAACACCTCATCCATGAGCCGCCGGGCCACCACGTTGCCGCGCGCTGTGACACCACGACGATAGGCATTGGCGACTGTCGGCTTGGCGGCAGCGAGAGCCTCTGCCAGGTCCCGAATCGAGAGCAGGATGTCCAGGGGCTCAAAGCCAGACACGGCACAAGGCACCCCGTACGTCTCGGCCAAGAACTGCCAAGCGTCAGAGCCTGTAATTGCCGTCACGTGTCCCGGGCCCAGGATCCCGTCCACGCGCACCTCGCCGCCATCGAGGATGGCCCGCATAGCGGGCGGCGTCAGCTTGTGCAGAGACAACACACTGAAGTTGGCCAGACCCTCACGCTCGGCGGCCTGAACGGCCGCCGCCACCGTGGGGGCCGTCGTCTCGAACCCAATGCCCAGCATCACCACTTCGGCCTCGGGCTCATTACGGGCCATCGCGAGGGCATCGAGGGCGGAATAGACGACCTCTACTGCGGCTCCCGTAGCTCTGGCGTCGGCAAGGCTACCGTGGGTGCCCGGGACGCGCACCATATCGCCAAAGGTAGCGACGACAACTCCGGGCTCCTGGGCTAGCGCGATGGCCAGGTCAATATCCTGGTCGTCGGTCACGCATACCGGACAGCCTGGCCCCGAAAGCAGCCGCACCTCTGGGGCCAGCGCGTCGCGAAGCCCGTACCGCATGATGGCGTGCGTATGACCGCCGCAGAACTCCATAATCGCGATCGGCCCATCCACACAAGCCTTGATGACGGAGATCAGACGCCGGGCGGTCGACGGGTCGCGAAAGCTACGCGAGTCAAAGCCCAAGCTCACGCGTCAAGCCCCTCTAGACGGTCTAGTTCACGGCTAGCTTCCTCGAGCTCCGCGAACAACGCCAGGGTCTCTTGGGCTTCCTGTTCGTCGAGAACGCTGATCGCAAAGCCCGTATGGATCAGCACATAGTCACCCTCGCGCGCCTCAGGTGTCAACACCAAACTGACTTCCCGCCGCACGCCGCCCATATCGACCCACGCTTGCTCCCCCTCGATGCTATCGATCCGCATCGGCACCGCCAAGCACATCATAACCTCCTTACGACGCCTTGAGCCACAGCCACTTGCCCTAGCGAGATGCCTCCATCATTGCATGGGACCTGGCGATGCACCAGCACGGCGAGCCCCTCATCCTCAAGAGCGTCTTGCGTGAGCTTCAGGAGCAATCGGTTCTGGAAGCATCCGCCACTCAACGCGACAGTGTGTACGCTAGTCTCTCTCGCCAAGAGTCCAGCTATCTCGGCAGTCATGTTCGCCAACGATCGATGGAAGCGATGTGAGATAAGGCCGATCGAGACTCCTGCGTTCTTCTCGGCTAGCACGGCTTCCATGAGTGGGGCAAGCCTGATCTCCCGAGCCACACTCGCATATCTCGGCGAGCGACCCCAGGTCAGAGGTTCCCCAAGCTCCGTCAAACCATAGGGGTAGATCACCTCATCTGGGTCATCCTCAGCCAGCATCTCCAGCGCGACGGCTGCCTCTGCCTCATAGGTTACGCGCTCCCGTACCCCCAGAAGCGCCGATACTGCGTCGAACAGACGCCCGGCCGACGAGGTCCACGGGGTGTTGACCTTCTCGGCAACCATACGCCTTAGAAGGGCTCGCTCATTGGACGCGTCGCTCGCCGTCTCATGGGAGGCCGTGCCCGGCAGGAGATGATCCACATAGGCCCACGCAAGACGGTACGGATTGCGTACCGCTGCGTCGCCGCCAGGCATCGGCAGGTATTCCAGATGCGCCAATCGCGCAAACCCGTGCCGATCGCCCAACAAGAACTCGCCGCCCCAGATCCGCCCGTCCAGCCCGTATCCCGTCCCATCGAGGATCACGCCCAGGGCCGGCCCGTCGCTGCCAGCGTCCGCGAGACAGGAGGCGAGATGCGCATGATGGTGTTGCACTTCTACACACGTTACCTCTTCAAGGCCCCTTGCGTAGCGCGACGTCGCATAGTCCGGATGCATGTCGCAAGCCACGATCTCGGGCTCGACATGAAAAAGGCTTTGGAAGAGCTCGATCACCTCGTAGAAGTAACGCTGTGTTTCCAGGTTCTCCATGTCGCCGATGTGTTGGCTCACAAAGGCATACTCCTCGCGCGATAGGCAGATCGTATTCTTGAGCTCAGCGCCACAGCCTAGCGTGGGACGCGAGCTGAACCCAAGTTTGATGGGAGATGGCGCATACCCCCGTGCGCGTCTGACCGGCTGAGGCAGGCCGTGGGCCGAGACGAACCATACACTGTCGTCGCAACGCGACTGAATGTCTCTATCGTGTAGTAGGAACCAATCGGCAATGCCGCCGAGCCGCTCCAACGCTTCGTCATTGTCGCGCGCCAGAGGCTCCTCGCTCAGATTGCCACTGGTCATCACCAGAGGCGCCGAGACCTCGCGCAGAAGGAGGTGATGCAGCGGCGTGTAGGGCAGCATGATCCCGAGAAGACGAGTGTCGGGAGCCACATTGGAGGCAACGGAACTGCCTTGCGCGCGCTCTGCCAACACAATAGGTGCGGCAATGGATGTTAGGAGTTCCTCTTCCTTAGGGCGAAGGTCCGCCTCCGCACGGGCAGATGCAAGATCGCGGCACATGATCGCCAGTGGCTTCGCGGGGCGTCTCTTGCGCATACGCAGCCTAGCCACCGCATGAGCGTTCGTGGCATCACACGCAAGCTGCATGCCCCCCAATCCCTTGATCGCAACGATATCGCCCTTGGCTAGATTCCGGGCGGCCATCGTCAAAGCATCGTCGCGTTCGGCTACCGTCGCACCATCGGGAGCCAACAGTGCCAACTGGGGACCGCATGCCGGACAAGCGTTGGGCTGGGCGTGGAAGCGTCGATCAAGGGGGTCATCGTACTCGCTCTGACAGGCCGGACACATCTCAAAGGACGCCATGGTCGTGCGATGACGATCATAGGGCACGTCGCGGATGATGGTGAACCGGGGCCCGCAGTTCGTGCAGTTGGTGAACGGGTAGCGATAACGCCGGTCGGTGGGGTCCAGGAGCTCGCGCAAACAGTCAGAGCAGGTGGCTACATCGGGCGAAACGAGTTGGTAGGCTCCCTGCTGAGCCTCGCTATGTAGGATACGGAAATGTGTGTGCCCTTCAGCGACCGTGGGCTCGCAGCTTACGCTCTCGACCTGCGCGAGCGGCGGAGCTTGGTCAGAGAGCGCTTGACAGAAAGCATCGAGCTCGCCGTCCTGGCCCTCGGCCTGGATCTCCACGCCCCAGCTGGTGTTGCGAATCCATCCCGAGACGTGGTGCTGGTTCGCAAGCCGGTAGACCGTGGGGCGAAACCCCACCCCTTGCACAATGCCCTTGACGGCAATGCGCAGCGCACCGTCAGCGGTGCTCAACCGCAAATCTGATCGGCCAGCCATGTGGTCCATTCCCGGATCCCCGTCCCCTCGGTCGAGGATACCAATAGGACCGGCACGCCCGGATTCAGCCCCTGCACGAGCCGACGGAACTCGCGCT
>CAZTMY010000050.1:0-12154 GCA_964614895.1 uncultured Anaerolineales bacterium | reverse complement strand
GGGCTTCCCCCCCCGGAAGATGGCTCCACCCACCACTAGGAACCACGCATCGGGCATGCCATCCGCCACCAGGCGCATCGCCCGCAGGAAATGCGTGTGTCCCTTCCACGGCTTTAGGCGCCCCGCGATGCCGACAACGGGGGCATTGGGAGGCAAGCCCCATTGGGCGCGCTTCTCGGCGGCGAGTCGGGGATCGACCCGGAACTGCTGAGGGAACACGCCATTGGGCACGATCGTCACGTTGCGCGCGAGCGGCGTGGCCGCCGCTTCGGACACGGCCAGCACCGCCGCCGCGACCCGCCCCAACAACCGTGTATACAGCCCAGGAGCCAGGATGTCCCGCACGTACCACACCAAGGGTACCGTCGCCAACACCGACGCCAACCCGGCGTACAGCGAGCCGCGCACTGTGTTCGCGCACACCAGATCCGCCTTCTCCCGACGGGCCAGACGCGCCAGTGCCCAGGCCCCTCGACACAACCGCAAGAGCCCCAAGGGATGCCTTCGCACACGACGCAACGGTAGGACATGGCATGGCACACCGCCAGCCAGCGCCCGATCTCGTAGAGGACCAGGCATACAAGCTAGAAGCGGTGTCACTCGCGCCTTGTCCAGGCAGTGCAACAGCAGCAAGAGGCTGTGCTCGGCACCACCGAGAGCACAGGCATGATCAACAAACAGAACTCGCACGGGGTCCTCAAGGCGAGGCCTCGCATGTTGATCACTCATGTCACGCCTAACGTAGCCCGTAGCCGAGCACAGATCATTTCCAGCGCGACGCGATTACGCCCGCCCTCGGGCACAATTATATCGGCATACCGCTTGGAGGGCTCGACAAATTGCAGGTGCATGGGGCGCACAGTGTCCAGATACTGAGCGATCACCGATGATAGATCGCGGCCTCGCTCCAGGATGTCCCGCCTCAGCCGCCGGATCAGCCGGATGTCGGCGTCAGCATCCACGTACACCTTCACGTCCAGCTCGTTACGAAGCTCCGGCGTCGCGAGAACGAGAATGCCCTCGACGAGGATCACGGGCCTCGGGTGCACGAGGGTCGTGCGCTCCAGGCGACGGTAGGTGCCAAAGTCGTACACCGGAATCTCGACGGACTCCCATCGCCGCAGTCGAGCCAAATGCTCCAGAAGCAGCTCCGTTTCAAGCGCATTGGGGTGGTCCATATTCTGCTGGCGACGCTCCGCCATGGGCAAGTGCCCCAGGTCGCGGTAATAGGCGTCATGCTGGATATACGCGATGCGCTCTTTGCCCACGTCATCCAGAATCGCCCGCGAGATGGTCGTCTTGCCTGCTCCAGTGCCCCCTGCCACACCGACTATCAAGGGCACGCTATGCCCAACCATGCGCGCTCCTCACTGCCAGAGATACAGCGTAGGCGCAACTCCCGCCGCCAGGAGCCACACGTGCGCGCCGCCCCAGATTGACATCACCAGCACCGTTACCAAGATCGTACGCACCCACCGGGGCGAGATCCGACGCTCAGCTCCTCTCAGCCACACCAATCCCACAAGCGTCACCAACAGGGCTGCCACCCGTGCGACCAAGGCCGGTTCCAAGAGACCTCCCGCGCCCCAGGATCTATGCGCGCCCACTTCCGCCAGCAAGACCGCCACTACTTGCATGCTCATGGCCACACGCAATCCGCATCGTACCCCGCCCACACAAGACCGGGCCGCCGCCGCGACCAGCACGCCTATCCCCCACAACCAAAGGAGCTCCGCCACAGCGAACCACCAGCCTCCCGCCAGCACCGGGACCACGATTACGCTCTCCAGCGAGGCTAGGAGCATCGCGCCCGCGGAGGCCAACGCCCAGGCACGTCGCGGCGGGCCATGCGATTCCAGGCTTGCCCAGAATCCCATGGCGAATCCGGCAACCGCCACCGCCAAAGCGGGCTGGGCCAGCGGACCGCGGCCATGCATCGCAGGGATCAGGCCACACCCGATGGCCCCCAGCGCCATGGCCACGCCCCAGAGCCAGCGTCTCGCGCCGGACATAGCACGCCAACGCTCGATCAAGACCGCGAGCAATGCGACTAGACCGCCCCAGACCAAAATCCGGGCAGGCAACGACGGCGATGTCAGCATCAAGCGCTCTCCTCGCTGCCCTCGCAACCGAGCTTGCTAGCGAGCTCGGCCTCCCATGCCGGCGACGCCAGAAAGACGCACCTGCTCCCCGACCCCGCCGGGCTCAAGACCAGAACCGCGCTCTCGGGATGCCACCGCCATCGGGCGATCAGGCTGACCAACGCTAACACCACAGCAATGATGCAGGCCACGTTCGCCGCTCGCGAGATCGGCTCCAGCCGAGGAGCAATCTGGAGCTGCAGATAGAACTCGGGAGCAAGTGCCACCTCATAGTCCCCATAGGCCATCGTGTCTGGCGGCTGCAACGCCTCTCGCCCCAGCGATGCCCCGGTGTAACCATCTAGCAGCTCACCGAGTACGGCCCAGCCACCCGATAGTGAGGTGGCACCTTCCACCAACCGCAGCGTCGCTCGGCCATCGTCCAGTGCGATCAAGTGCTCTTGGTTGATGCCACCGAGACGCACCCGCAGCACATCGGCCTTTGCCTCGATGCCGGACATGGGCGCGAGGGACGCGGTTCCTCCCGCCAGCGAACGCGCCGTCACGCGCAATACGGGTCCCACACCCACCACCCGGGCTACAGCCTCCCCTAGCCTGGTGACGCGCCCCGGCACCACGCGCACCTCTTGCGTCGCGCCGCGGTTGAGCGATACAGCTACGTCACCCGCCAAATCGCGGGGGGCGCCGTCAGACCGTGGGCGGAACTCCAAGCGCTCAAGCCGCACAGCGTCTATGCCCCAGCGCCCCACCTGCGCCTCGCTGCCCAGGACCAGCGGGATCGCCATGCGTTGCCCAGGAGTCGCCACCGTCACCCAAGTCGCTACCGCGAGCAGCAAGAGCGCGAGCCACAGCCCCCCTACCAAGGCGCGCCGCCACGCTGGCTTGAGCTTGCGAGCGTGTATCACTATCACATCATCGTCAGTACGGGCCAAACGCCACCCCTCGGCGTTGGCCACACGCTCCGCTTGCCGCAGCGCCTCATCCCAGTTCGCTTCTAGGTGACGCTCCGTCAAGTTGCGCGCTCCAGGAGCGAGCCATCCGAGCATCTCGCCCACGCCCAGCAGTGCTAACCATCCAGCCGTGAAGCCCTGCAAGATGCGCACCACCCAGCCACCCCAGACATGGACGAGTCCAAGGCGATCAACGAGATTGCCAAGCGCAGGACGATCCGCCTGCAGCTTCACCATCCACCGCGCCACGGTCCGGCCCTCGCTCCCCGCCACCATGCCCTCCTGGGGCACCCAAGCACAGACCAGAAGCACCACGACCCACGCACCCAGCACAGCCGATATGGCCCAACGCGATGCGAACGCCCGCCAGACGTCATCGAGCCAGCGCCGTGGGTGCGAGCCCCGAGATTCTTCTTTTCTGCGGTTTTCTGGCATAGATTTCGCTTATATCCGGCTACGGTCGGAGGAGCAATGGCGCCATTGTACGGAGGCCCCAGACCTGCGTCAACAGCCAGCTCCGTTGACATGACATTGTGGCGTCGCTATACTCGTTCGGTATTATTCGGCAACGATCCGCTAGATGCTGCTCCCTAGGGGAGGGTACATTGCTCGCCAGAATGAGGCATGCCACGGCTTTATTGGCAATCGGCGCCACTCTGATGGCATGCGGGGCACAAGCGTCGCCAACCCCACTACCGACGCTGGGAACATCCACAGCCGCGCCACTAACAGCGACCGCGACTGTCGCAGAGGGCCCTGCCATTGAAACCGCGGCCCCTACCAAGACGTCCCAGCCAGCCACGCAGACCCCCATCCCGCCGACAGCCGAGCTCACAGCGCACCCTACAAAGGAGCCGTCAACCGAGCTTTCGCAGGATATCGCCGCCCTGGTGAACAATCAGCCCATCTCGCGAGAGACCTATCTGAGACAGGTGGCACAGGCGCGCTCCTACTTTCTCCAGCAGCCCGGGTTGGATGCAGCGTCCGAGGCCGGCAAGCAAGCGTTGGCACGCCTGGATCAGCAGGTCTTGCAGTGGCTCATTGATCAGGTGCTCATCGAGCAGGCGGCGGACGCTCGAGGCATTCGCGTCTCGGATCAAGAGATCGAGGCGGCCCTGAAGGCCATGCAAGGTAATGATCCCGAACGTTTCAAGAGCTGGCTCGCCGCTAACGCGTTCACCATGGACGAGCTACGCGCACAGGTCCGCTATGATCTGCTTACCGCCGCCATGCGTGATCTAATCACATCCCAAGTACCGCGTGAGGTGGAGCAGATCCACGTCCGACATATCCTCACCTCAGAGGAGTCCACCGCCCAGCGAGCCGTACAGGCACTGCGCGCAGGGGCCAACTTTATCGCGCTGGCGCGCCAGGTCAGCGAGGACGTCACTACCCGCAGCAGCGGCGGCGACCTGGGCTTCCTACCACGCGGCGTGATGCCGCCCACGTTTGATAAAGTGGCCTTTGCCATGAAGCCTGGCGAGATCAGCGATGTGGTGCGCAGCGAGTTCGGATTCCACGTGATCCAGGTGGTCGAGATCGACCCTGCGTTGCGTGTGCCTGACGAGCTCTGGCCCGTGGTGCAGGAGCGTGCCTTTGCCACGTGGCTCGATGAGCAACGCGCGCAAGCGGACATCCAGATTGCGGCATGGGTCAGTCAGCAACAGGAGGGCTAGCGAGCCAACCATGGAAATCGTCTGGTACGGCCAGTCATGCTTTCGCATCCGGACGCGAGGCGTAGCCGTGGTCACCGATCCGTACAGTCCGGACCTGGGACCAACGCTTCCTCGATTACGAGCCCACATCGTGACAATCAGCCACCAACATCCCGACCACAACTATCTGCGCGCGGTGCGCTCGGGCGCGTACGTGATCCAGGGGCCCGGCGAGTACGAAATCCGCGATACCTTTGTCTTTGGCGTCAGTACCACCCACAACACCCCGCGCAATCGGAATCTGGGGCCCAACACGGCCTACTTGATCGAGATGGAGGACATGGCAGTCTGTCACTTGGGGGACCTGGGCCAACCCCTGACCCAAGAGCAGGTGGAACAGTTGGCTAGCGTAGATATCTTGCTGGTGCCCGTCGGCGGACGCGACACGCTTACGCCCAGCGGAGCCGCTGAGGTCATCAGCCAGCTAGAGCCGAGCGTAGTGATCCCGATGCATTACAAGGTTCCTGGCATCCAGGCCAATCTCGGCTCGCTTGCGCGCTTTCTGAAAGAGATGGGGGTTAACGAGACCAAACGGCTCGAGAGCCTCTCCATCTCCAAGAGCCAACTGGGGGAAGATCCCCGTGTCGTGGTACTCGAGCCTAGCTTTTCCTAGAGCCTAGGCCAGCGAGGAGGGCAATGGGTTACCGGCAAGCTCGCGCTACAATCGGCAAAAGCACATTCGCCTGGGGCACACGCACGTACCTCATGGGCATCCTCAACGTAACGCCCGACAGTTTCTCCGGAGATGGCTTACTTCAGGAAGACCAAGAGGAAACGCCGCTTGCTCGTGGCTTGCGTTTTGTCAGCGAGGGAGCCGACATACTCGACGTAGGTGCCGAGTCCACGCGGCCCGGCGCCGCACCCATAGATAGCGAGACGGAGATCGCACGACTCGTCCCCGTGATCCGCAGCCTGCGAGCAGCGACAGATATCCCCATCTCGGTGGATACCTACAAGGCGGACGTGGCGCGCGCTGCCTTGGATGCTGGCGCCGACATGGTCAACGACGTCTGGGGCCTGCGGATGGATCCGGATATGGCCCCCTTGGTGGCCAAGCGGCAGGTCCCCATCGTCATCATGCACAATCGGAGCAAGCCGCGCAACGCCACCCAGGAAGAGCGTTTGGGAGGGCGCTATGTCGGCATGCACTATGACGACCTAGTGGGCGACGTGCTCCGCGAGCTCTGCGCGCAAATCGACAGGGCTCGTCAGGCAGGCATTGCTGATGGCCAGATCATCGTGGACCCCGGCATCGGCTTTGGCAAAACGGTCGAACAGAACCTAGAACTACTCAGGCGCACCAGCTCCTTTGCCGAGCTAGGATACCCCGTGCTGCTGGGGCCCTCCCGCAAGTCCTTCATCGGGTACACGTTGGATCTGCCGCAAGAAGAGCGGCTGGAAGGCACCGCAGCCGCAGTAGCTATTGGCATCGCTCAGGGAGCTGACATCATCCGGGTGCACGATGTGCAGGCGATGTCACGTGTCGCGCGCATGGCAGACGCCATCCTGGGGCGATACTAGTGGATGCCCCCCTAGTCTACCTGGGCCTCGGCAGCAATCTTGGGGACCGTGCTGGAGCTATCGCCCTAGCCATCCGCAAGCTGCCGGTATATGGGTTAAGAGTCCTGACGACCGCCCAGCTCTACGAGACCGAACCGTGGGGCGTGACCGATCAGCCTCGCTTCCTCAACAGCGCCTGCATCGCCACGACCCTATTGCCCCCAATGCGTGTTATGCAAGCTGCCAAAGCTATCGAGCGTGCCCTAGGCCGCACTCCCTCGAGGCGCTGGGGACCACGCGTCATCGACATCGACCTACTCATCTACGAGGGCGTCGCTATCCACACTACCGAGCTCACCGTCCCACACCCGGGCCTCATCCACCGGGCCTCCGTGCTCGTGCCGCTGGCCGAGATCGCGCCGGACCTGAGGCATCCTGTCACGCACCGGACGATTCTGGACCATCTGCAGATGCTGGAGCCCACCCCTGGCGTCGCGGCCTATCCTCCGGGACTAGCGTCCTCCAACGAGTTCCGATCGCCGTAAAGGGTAGCATACAGGACCCTAGAACGCTCTAGTTCACCGGCTGCCTTTGCCCCTTCGCCCACCATCGCCATCAAAGCTGCCAGCTCCTCGTGCGTCTCCGCTAGGTTAAGCTGGTCGCCGTGATCCTCGTAGACATCGATAGCGTGGCGCAGATACCGCTCCGCTACCTCCCAGCGGCCATGTCTGCTCGCAATACGTGCATACACGCGATCCACATCGGCGATGCCTTGCTCAAATCCGATTAATGAGAACCGACGCAGTGCTTTGGCGCACTGGCTCCGGGCCTCCGTCACGTTCCCAAGCGCCTCGCATGACTCGGCCATATGCAGGTGCGCCAACCCCTCCTCACGGACATCGCCTACTTCTTCCAATCGCCGTAGCGCCTGCTCGTAGCTCGCAATCGCCTCATCATAGCGCCCCATAGCTTGGAAGCAGAAACCCATGTTGCTCAGACCACGAACCACATCCAGCGGCATTCCGTGCGTTGAGAACGTCGCCACGCTATCCCGGAACAGCTCAATGGCCACCTCCGGCCGTCCCCTGGCATGCTCCACGATGCCCAGATTCCCCAGGATTCTGGCCCTCGGTAGAGGCAGATCGTACATCTCAGCCCGCTGCAGCGCCCGCCTCAGCAACGCAACCGCCTCGTCCCAATTGCCCTGCTCAAAGGCAAAATAACCCTTGCGTTGCAGTGCCCCCACCTCCGTCACGGCCATGCCATCACGCAGCGCCAACCGCAACGCCTCATCCGCCAGAGCCGCCGCCTCTGCCCACGCGCCGGCACGCCCTCGCAAGGCGCCCTGTTCCAGCAGGATTGCCCCTTCGCTGCCCACATCCCCCAGTGCGCGCGCCTCGCCCAAGGCCCGCTCGTAGGCGTCCCAGGCCAGCTCCTGCCGCCCCAACGTCGCTAGGAGCCCAGCGTAGCGCTGCCGGATCTGCAAGACCTGCCTCGGGGGAGCGGCCTCGGCGGATAGGCCCTCCGCCAGCTCCAGAGCGCGGCTCAAGTGCACAACCACCTCGCCTGGAGCCAATGCCGCCTCCGCCGCATCCGCAGCCTGTAGCGCGTAGCTATACCCACGCGCTTTATCGCCCCCCTCATAAAAGTGCTGGGCTAGATCATAGATACTAACAGCGGCACCATCCGCCTGGCGCTCTTCCAGCAGATCGCCTACCATCAGGTGCATTTCGCGTACCAGCGGCCCCGGTACGCTATCGTACACTACTTCCCGGACCTTGTTGTGAGCGAAACCAAAGCCGGTGGCCGATGACCGCATTAGAGCGTGCTCGTCCTGCAGCGCGCGGAGGTGCCGCAGAATATCGAGACGCCGTTCACCGGTCAGGTCAGCCAGGAGCGCCACATCAACTTTGGGGCCAGCCACCGCCGCCCACTCTAGCAGCTCACGCTCCTCCCGAGACGTTCGTGCCAGCCGCCTCTCGACGAGATCCACGATGGATCGCGGGATCTCTAGTTTCTCGAGCAACGCCACCATTTCCCAGCGATCGCCCACGCGTTCCAAAGCGCCCTGCGCCTGCAACAGTCGCAGCGTCTCCAACAGGTAAAAGGGGTTACCCTCAGACTCTCGGTAGAGGATACGCACGAACTCTGGCTCCAGGCCCTCCACGTGCAACGCGGCGCCCACCAGCAGCCGCAAATCCTCCTCCGTCAGACGCTCGAGCTTGATCTCACGATAGAGCCTCTCACGGCTCATCCGGCGGAGCACCTCGGTCAGCGGCGGAGCCTCATCCCCTTTGGTAGCCACGGGCTCATCCGTGCGATAGAGCCCCAGCAGCATCACCCGCTGGCCGCGAATCGCCCTAGCGAGATGGTGAAAGAGCTGGAGCGTGGCCATGCTGGCCCATTGCAGATCATCCAGCACAACCAACACCGGGCGCTGCCGGGCGATGGTCCCCAGGAATCTCGCCATCGTCTGGAAAAGCTGCATCTGCGCGTCAAGCGGAGCCGCCTCACGCCACCAAGCCAGAGCGCCGGAACCATCCGTATCGAGCCCTAGAACCTGCCGCGCTGCGGCCAGCGCGCTCTCTACGTCTTTCTCGAGCTCACCAAGCACAGCCCAGGTGGTGCTGCGTCCGCGGCCCTCGCCAAAGGCGCTGACGATCTCTGCGATGGGCGCATAAGGATCCGGCGCGTTGCTATAGAGGCAAGTTCCCCAGAAGACCAGCACGTTCTTGCGACGCGCCACTGCCTCAAGCTCGCGCGCCAGCCTTGTCTTGCCGATACCCGCCTCGCCGGCCAGCATCACCACCGTACCAGAACCCGCCACGGCGCCATCCAATGCGTCGATCAGTGCCTGGCGTTCCTCCACGCGCCCCGCCAGAGGCAGCGGCGACAACGCCATGGCCCCCGCCCTAGTTCCGACGGGCCGTTCCTCGGCCTCGGCGTCGGGCGCTCGCCCCGACGCGCCGTCGCGGGAGCTCTCATCTAGCACTTCCGAAAGGGCCTCCACCAGATCGTCAGCGGAGGCGTAGCGCTGATCCCGATCCTTGGCCAAGAGCCGCATCACGATGCGCTCAACAGCCGCGGGGACCTCCACATCGCGCGCTGTCAGAGACTGAGGCTCGTCGTTCAGAAGCTTGTAGATGACCGCAACCGCCGAATCGCCCACGAACGGCGGTTGCCCCGCAAGCATCTCGTAGAAGACGGCGCCCAACGAGTAGAGATCGCTGCGCGCATCCACAGCCCGACCCACAGCTTGCTCCGGCGAGAGGTATAGAACCGTGCCCATCACCGTGCCCGTGCGCGTCATGGCCGACACATCGGTCAAGCGCGCCAGGCCAAAGTCCGTGAGCTTGGCTTGGCCATCCTCGTCGAACAGGATATTCCCGGGCTTGATGTCGCGATGCACAATGCCCTGCGCGTGGGCAAAAGCCAGCGCCGATGCCACTTGGCGAACGATGCGACAGGCCTCAGGCCAGGGCATCGGCTTTCTTTGTAGCTTCTCCCGCAAGCTACCGCCGCGCACCAACTCCATGACGATATAACGCTG
This sequence comes from uncultured Anaerolineales bacterium, assembly GCA_964614895.1. Lineage (GTDB taxonomy): Bacteria > Chloroflexota > Anaerolineae > UBA1429 > UBA1429 > DAIRUQ01. The sequence continues at coordinate 2,337 of CAZTMY010000050.1, read as the reverse complement.
ACCGGCCTCCTCGCCAGCTGCGTATAGCCCTACGATGTGCGGATGTTGCAGCCTCTCCAGAGCGCGGGCCTCTCGCACGAACCGCGCCACCATCTCGGGCTCCGCCCGCTCGCTCAACACCTTGACGGCAACTTCCCTGCCGTGCGAGCGGTCTAGGGCACGATAAACCTCGGCCGCGCCGCCGAGGCCGACAAGCTCAAGGATCTCTAGTTCTGCCAGTTTCGAGCCAATCATGGCTGGCCTCAGCGCAACGCCTTGCATGGTGGGGGTAGGCCACTCAGAGAGGGCCGGCGGCGGGGCTTGCCGCACCATACCCACGACATGGAAGATCTCATCCAATCAACTCGTAGGGAAGCTTGACGATGAACTTGCTTCCCTCACCTGGAGACGAGCTCACGCTGATCTCGCCGCGATGCCCTTCCACGATGCTCTTGGTCACCGATAGGCCCAAACCGATGCCCTTTTCCTTCGTCGTGAAGAACGGCTCAAAGAGCTTAGCCAGGTGCTCTTCATCGATCCCACACCCCGTATCCTCTACCTGCACCACCACCCATTCGCCGTCATCGTCCGCTGTGGTGAGCGTGAGCGTACCGCCATCCGGCATAGCTTGCACCGCGTTACTCACTAGATTCACCAGTACCTGCTGAATCTGATCAGCATCGGCGCTGATAGACTCTAGCCCGGGCGATAGATCCTTGACGACCTTCACCGACTCGGGCATCTCCACACGCAAAAGCGTCTCACCAGCTAATGCGTTGATGTCCACCCTAGAAAGACGCCGCGGCCGATTCCGAGAGAAGTAGAGCAGGTCATTGATGATCTTGTTCTGGCGATCGATCTCCCCATCCAGTTTGGCAAAATAGCGCCTCAAGGTGTCCGGATCATGCTCTCCGTCGCTCGACACCACGCGATCGAGAAAGTAGAGCGCATTGCGCATCACCATCAGGGGGTTGCGCAACTCGTGCGCGACGCTGGCTGCCAACCTGCCGACGGCGGCGAGCCTCTCGGCCTGGACAAGCTGGTCTTGCGTCTCGCGCAACGTCTCGAGCGCATGCTGCAGCCGCTCGTTGCTCTGCCGCAGATCGTCTAGCAAGCGCGCCCCGCGAATCGCCATAGCAGCAAGGCTGCCAATGGCCCGCAACAGCGCCAGCTCTGGCTCACCGAACGGACGCTCCGATATGCGCGTATCCACATAGATGGCGCCCTGAAGCTCCCCCCGCGCCACCAGCGGCACCGCCAGCACAGAGCGGATCTGTTGCGCCAGGATGCTCCGCGTTAGCTCAAAACGCCCGTCGTTCTGGATGTTGGTGGTGAGAATTGCCTCCCGCTCACGCAACACCTTTTGCACCAGGCTGTTACTAAACGCCTCGTCCGTTGCCTCCACTTCACCCTCAGAGAAGCGCCGCGCGGCACCCAACCGGTACGAACCATCGGCTTCGCTCAGCACGACAAACCCGCGATCCGCTCCCACCAACACGAGCGCCCGGTCGATGATGGATTCCAGCAGCTCGCGCAAGTCGGTCACGGCAACAAGCTCCTGGGCCACAGCGTATAGTGAGGCCAGCTCCTCCCGCTGCCGCTCGGTATCGGCCACCTGAGCACGCAGCTCGGAAATCAGCCGCATCATCTCATTAGCGCTTCCGAGGCCTTTCCCACCCAGTCGCTCGAATTCATCGTACAGAACATCAAGCTGGTCTCTGACGTCTGTCATGTGACCTCCCCGCCGCCTAACCTGCCAGCATGCTCACTCATTCAAGGACATGGGCACCATCAGCAACGGCAGGAACGAGGCCACATCCAGAGGCTTACGAAATACTGCCTCGGCCCCGGCCTCTATGGCCCGTCGTGCCAGATCCCCGGCCTCAAAGCCTGTAATCATCACCACACGCAGCTCTGGGAGAACCGCCTTCAAGGCCTGGAGCGTCTCGATCCCATCCATGCCTGGCATGCGAATATCCAGCAAGGCAAAGTCAAAGGCTTGCCGGCTGCACAGCGCCACTGCCCGCTCACCATCAGGGGCTACCTCTACCGAAAACCCTTCTAGCACCAGGATATCGCCCATAGTTTCGCGAATACCCGGGTCGTCGTCCACCACCAAAACACGAGGCCTCTTATGCATGGGTGTAGGCTCCTTCCCAGACGATACTGCTTAAAGAGATTATAACATAGACGCCAAAAGGCGATGTTAACAGCGGGTAAATTGACCGGCTGGAGCAGTTCTGACAGGTACTTGCCAAGCTATGCCCCTAGTGTAGAATCTTTCAGAGGTTGGGCCGCAACATCACGAAACACAGATCGACATGGAGCTGGCATGCTGCGAACTCGTTTCCTCTTCAA
>CAZTMY010000049.1:0-12155 GCA_964614895.1 uncultured Anaerolineales bacterium | reverse complement strand
TTGATCCCGAAGCGCTGCAGGAGTTCACCAACTCGATCCGGGAGATAGGGCTGATCCAACCCTTGATCGTCCAGGAGATCACGGGCGACAGTGAGCGAGGGGCCACGCGCTACCAATTGATCACAGGCGAGCGACGGTGGCGGGCTGCGAGGATGGCGGGCTTGCAGCACGTGGAGGTGATCGTCAAGGACGCCACTCCTCAAGAGATGCTTGAGCTGGCTCTGGTCGAGAACATCCAGCGCGCGGACCTGAACCCGTTGGAAGAGGCGGAGGCCTACCGCCAGTTGGCCGAGGACTTTGGCATGACCCAGGAGCGTATCGCCGAGCGTGTGGGGCGGAGCCGGGTGAGTGTTGCCAACAGTCTCCGTCTCCTGCGGTTGCCAGACGAGATCAAGGATGCCCTGCTAAACGCCGAGATCACCGAGGGCCACGCTCGTGCGCTGCTCATGCTGGACACAACGGAAGCGCAGGTGAATGCGCTAAAGACGATCGTCAAGCGGCGGCTCTCTGTACGCCAAGCTGAGGAGCTGGCACGCCGTCGTAACCGAGCGATGGGCACGACTTCACGGGCGCGCACCCGCTCGCCTGAGACCGTGGCCCTGGAGCAAGAGTTTAGAGAGGCCCTAGGCACACGGGTGGATTTGGTCCGTACCAGCAAGGGCGGGCGCCTGGTAGTGCATTTCTACTCGGAAGAGGACCTCGATGCCCTATACGAGCGCTTTGTAGCTCATTAGGCTGTTCAACATCACGGGGCGGAGCGGCGTTTTTACGCACGTGCTCCGCCCTTGGCGTGTGGCCCACGCATTGCACTTGGGAGGAGTTCGGCTGTCATGTTTGAGAGATTGGATCAGATACTGGAGCGTTACGAAGAACTGACGCGGCTCATGGCCACGCCGGAGATCGCCCAGGATCACGTCAAGTCCCGCAAGTATTCGCAGGAGCGCGCAGAGCTGGAAGACGTGGTGACCACGTACCGCACTTATCGGGAGGTGGCCGCCGAGCTCGAGGCCACCCGCGAGATGCGAAAGGAGGACCTTGACCCCGAGATGCGTGACCTAGTGGCTACCGAGATCGGCTTGCTCGAAGATCGCCTGAGCGAGCTAGAGCAACAGTTGCGGCTGCTGTTGTTGCCCAAGGATCCGCGAGACGCTCGGAACGTCATCGTCGAGATCCGTGCAGGCACTGGCGGTGATGAGGCCGCACTCTTTGCTGCGGATCTGTTCTCCATGTACGTGCAGTATGCCAATGCGCATCGTTGGCAGACCCAGATCCTCTCGAGTAACGAGACCGGCATCGGCGGCTATAAGGAGATCGTCTTTGAGGTCAAGGGGCAGGGAGCCTATTCTCGCCTCAAGTACGAGAGCGGGGTGCATCGCGTGCAGCGGGTGCCTACGACAGAGACAAGTGGTCGCATCCACACCTCCACCGCCACCGTAGCAGTGCTACCCGAGGCCGATGAGATCGAGGTCGAGATCAACGACAACGATCTACGCGTGGACGTGTTCAGGTCCGGCGGGCACGGTGGGCAAAGCGTCAACACGACGGATTCGGCAGTGCGCATCACGCACGTGCCAACTGGCATTGTGGTACAGTGTCAGGACGAGCGGTCGCAGCTACAGAACCGTGCGCGCGCCATGTCCATCCTGCGAGCGCGTTTGTACGACATGCAGTACCGCCGGCAAACGGAGGAACTCGAGACGGCCCGCCGCACGCAGGTTGGCACTGGCGAGCGCAGCGAGAAGATTCGCACCTACAACTTCCCACAGAATCGCGTGACCGATCATCGCATTGGCATGACAATCTACCAGCTCGAGGAGGTGCTGAGCGGGAAGCTCGATCAGTTTATTGACGAGCTCATCGCCCAGGATCAGGCCAAACTTCTCGCTGGTGTGGCCTCCTCGTGAAACTAGGCTCGCGCGGCTAACATGGCACCCCTTTCAGTAGCGCCCACGTTTTGCTCAGGCGGCTCTGCGCGCGACGCGCGCCGGTGGGCCGCGCGACTACTAGCTGGGACCACCGATACTCCCCGCCTCGACGCTGAGGTGCTATTGACCCACGTGCTCGGAATCTCGCGGGAGATCCTATACGCGCAGGGCGAGCGCCGTCTCTCCGGAGCGCAAGCAAAGCGGTACACAGAGCTGGTACGCCGACGTCTGCAGCATGAGCCAGTCGCATACCTGATCGGCCATAGAGCGTTCTACGACGTCGAACTGAGCGTCGATCCGCGTGTACTCATCCCGCGTCCCGAGACTGAACTCCTAATCGAGATGGCTCTGGACTGGTCCACAGGCGCCCGACGGAAGTGTCTGCGGGTCGTGGATGTCGGCACTGGCAGCGGAGCATTAGCTATCGTGCTCGCCCGGCATCTCCCCGAGGCCCAGATTACCGCTACGGACATCTCCCGGGAGGCACTTCGAGTGGCGGCAATCAACGTTCGTGCCTACCGACTGCAGGGACGCATCTCTCTCGTACAGGCAGACCTGCTTGTGGCCGTCGCCGGGCCACTGGATCTGATAGTCGCCAATCCCCCATACGTACCGCAGGAGCGTCTACCGACGCTACCTGAGGATGTCCGTGTGTACGAGCCGATGCGGGCGCTTGATGGGGGAGCGGACGGCTTGGAGATCATTCAGGAGCTATTACGTCAGGCAGCAGAGCGGCTAGCCAGGCCGGGGCTATTCCTGACGGAGATCGACGCCACACAAAGGCACTCCGTGCGGACGATGGCCACCCGTCAGTGGCCCAATGGTCGCGTGAATATCGTGCCCGACTATGCTGGTATGGATCGCGTGCTGCGCGTGGAGCTCCTCTAGGCAGCCCCGCTGCTAGTCTATGCGATAGTGGCAGCCGGCGCTTTCGCGGTTCTCCCAGGCAGCACGTGCCACGATCAGGGCGGCGAGCGCCGCGTTGCGTAGCTCAATGATCGGGGTGTCCACGCGGTTCATCCGGTAGAAGGCATCGATGTCATGACGCAGGTTGGCCAGGTCGCGCAGCGCGCGATCGAGGCGATGCTGGCTGCGGACCAATCCGACATAGTACCACATGGTATGCTTGATGGTTGCCATATCATGCCAGATGAGCGCAAGGTCGGCTGGCTCTGCCTCCTTGGGCGCTTCCCAGTCCGGGATGTGCTTGGGATTGATCCGCTCCCACTGGTCGATTCGCCGCAGGATATCGCGGCCCGCGCGGTCACCCCAGACCAAACCTTCGAGCAGCGAGGCACTGCCTAGGCGGTTAGCACCGTGCACGCCTGTGCACGATGTCTCGCCAGCCGCGTAGAGCCTCTCGAGGCTGGTGCGTCCCCATGCATCGACCCAGACGCCACCACAGGCATAGTGCGCGGCGGGCACGACTGGGATCAGGTCTTTGGTGGGATCCACACCGTATTCCTGACAACTCTCGTAAATGGTGGGGAAGCGAGCACGGATCTCATCGGGTGTCATCACTGAGGCGATATCGAGATACATACAAGGGCTATCGGTGCGAAGCATCTCCTCGTGGATGCTACGAGCCACGACGTCGCGGGGGGCCAGCTCCTTCCATTTGGGGGCATAGCGTGCCATAAAGCGCTCGCCCGCGGCATTTAGCAGCACTGCTCCTTCACCTCGGAGCGCCTCGCTGATGAGGAACCGAGCCTCTTCGTGGTGGTAGAAAGCCGTAGGATGGAACTGCACGTACTCGGCGTTAATAATGCGAGCGCCAGCCCGATAGGCCATGGCCATGCCATCGCCAGTAGCGCCGTCAGGATTGGTGGTATGTAGAAAGATCTGACCCAGCCCACCCGAGGCCAGAATCGTCCCTTTCGCCAGAATGGTCAGCACCTGCCCATTGTCACGGTCGTACACATAGGCGCCCACGCATGAGAGTGGCTGATAGACGTATCGTCTGTCGGTTGAGTGGTGCGAGGGCGTAAGTAGGTCTATAGCGACGTGCTTGGTGAGCAAGTGGATATTGGGCTTGGCAAGCAGCGCGGCCGAGAGCTTTTCCTGGATCGCGCGGCCGGTCGCATCATGAACGTGGAGGATGCGACTAGTCGAATGAGCGGCCTCCCGCGTAAACTCGAGGTGATTGGTGGCATCTACTGTAAAGGGCACCTCATATCGCTCGATGAGCAGGTCGCGAACGAGCTGAGGCCCTTCGGTGCTCAGAATCTGCACGGCTTCGGGGTTATTGAGATGGTCACCGGCGCGGAACAGGTCGGCGGCCAGTCTCTCGGGAGAGTCCTCGTCACCGCGGTAGATGATGCCGCCTTGCGCGTAATAGGTGTTTGTCTCCAATAGAGACTCGACTTTGGTGACTATCGTGATCTGGCAATCGGGGTTCTCTGCTAGCCTAAGAGCAGCTGAGGCTCCCGCGATGCCACACCCGATGATAAGGACGTCCGTTTCGATAACGCGGCTCGCTTGTGCCATGGCTCTAGCTTGCCTCCAGCATACGTTCCAATGCGCGGCGTGCGCTCGTGGCGACATCGGCGGGCACCGAGACGATGGGACCAGGCTGGCCATCGGCTATGCTCTGCAGCGCTGCTAGCACGGATTCGGGAGTTGTGCGGCTCATCGCATCGCACTGCTGCTCGCGGAGCGCAACGATCGTCATGTCTGGATGCTCTTGCGCCAACCGGTGAACCAGATGTACCTCCGTCCCGATGATAAACGTAGCCCCGGGGCTTGCAGCCTCCACGCGCTTGATGATCCCCGCGGTAGAGCCGATGCCATCGGAAAGCTGCACGACTTCCTTACGGCACTCTGGGTGGACTATGATTTGTGCAGAGGGATAGCGTTCACGCGCGGCGTGAACGTCCTCCGGCGTCATATGCGTATGGACGTAGCAATAGCCAGGCCACACGATGACTTGCTTCTCGCGCAACGGAGTAGGATCCATTGCTAGATTGGTGCTCCAGAGACCGATCCGGCTGGGAGGGATACCCATAGCCAATGCCGAGTTGGTGCCAAGATGCTGATCGGGCACAAAGAGCAGGTGGGCCTTACGTTCCAATGCCCAGCGGAAAAGAGAGCCAGCGTTCGACGATGTGCAGACGGCGCCGCCATGGTCGCCGACAAAGGCCTTGACTTCCGCGGTAGCATTCTGGTAGGTGATTGGTACTAGGTCGCCAGCCCACATCTCGGCAAGCTGATCCCACGCCTCCTGTAATGCGGGGCGATCCACCATCCTCGCCATCGGGCACGGCGCGTCAGCCACTGGCTGCAAAACGGTCTGATCTGGACCACACAGCACAGCGGCTGTCTCGGCCATGAACGTAACGCCACAGAAGACGATATACGGCGAGGTCGCCTCAGAAGCTAGACGCGATAGCTCGAGCGAGTCACCCCGATAGTCGGCATGGGCGACGACGCTATCCCTCTGGTAATGGTGAGCTAGAATGGTGACTCGGGAACCCAACTCTGCCTTGAGCGCTTTGATCTGAGTGGCGACATCGGGAGCGTTACCATCGTTCTGGGTATATTGGGTAGCCATATTGGTCTCCTGGCCTAGTGATCCGCATCCATAACGCGCAGATCCAAGCTGATATCCATGGCAACCACCGAGTGCGTCAGCGCGCCGACAGAGATATAGTCAACGCCAGTCTCGGCCACGGCTCGTATCGTCTCGAGCGTGATGCCACCCGAGGCCTCTAGCTCTACAGTGCCGGCCGATCGTCGGACGGCCTCGCGCATGGTGGTCACATCCATGTTATCGAGCATCACGCGGTTGACGTGTAGGGCGAGGGCTTGTTCAAGCTGCGCCAGGTTCTCGACCTCTACTTCGATTGGAAGATCTCGGGCTGCCGGACAAGCTCGCACCCGCGTGACTGCCGCTTCAATCCCGCCAGCAGCCACGATATGATTGTCCTTGATCAGTACCATGTCGTACAGACCGATGCGGTGATTAGCGCCCCCGCCCAGGCGGACTGCCAGCTTGTCCAGCAGACGAAGCCCAGGGACTGTCTTCCGCGTATCCAGCACAGTGGCACCGGTGCCGCTGATGGCATCCTGGTAGCGCCGTGTCATGCTGGCGATGCCAGACATGCGCTGAAGAAAGTTGAGCGCCACGCGTTCGCCCGTTAGGAGCGCTGGCCCATGGCCGCTGACCCTCGCAAGAATCGTGCCGGCTTCTACCGAGGTGCCATCGCTTAGGAGCTCTTCGAAGACGATGGTGGGATCTACCTGTGAGAAGACCTCACGAGCGACAAAAAGCCCTGCGACGACGCCCGCTTCTTTGGCGCGCACTTCACCGGTTAGAGGGGTGCTTGGCTCGATGGTGGCTTGGCTAGTGACGTCGCCAGTCCCAATGTCCTCTAGCAGGGCGTTGGACACCACGCGAGCGAGGTAGCCCTCAGGAAGCGAGTCTATCACGTTGCTGGATCTATCGACCACGTTCTGCTCCTGTCCGAAACGCTGCCCCCCATTCTACAGTCGATGTCAACTCGAAACAAGCCGGGCTTGTGGGTAGGCACAGCGAAGGCCAGCGCGTCTAGGCGCTGGCCTCACAAGCACAGAACTCTGCTAATCGCCGGAAACGGGGGTGAGCCAGTTACGTCGATCTGGCACCTTGCCAGAAACGATCTCAAAGAACGCCGATTGGATCTGAGTGGTAATGGGACCACGCCGACCAGGCCCAATGACGATGCCATCGACTGCACGGATGGGCGTGATCTCCGCAGCTGTGCCCGTGAAGAACAGCTCGTCAGCGAGGCAGAGCATCTCGCGGGTGAGCGTCGCCTCACGCGCCTCGTAGCCTAGGTCCTCGGCAAGCGTCAACACACAGTCCCGCGTTATGCCGCCGAGTATCGAGGACGAGAGCGGCGGGGTATAGAGCACTCCATCGCGAATGAGGAACAGGTTCTCACCGCTGCCTTCGCTGACATAGCCAAACACATCGAGGGCAATGCTTTCGGCGTAGCCATACCGGATGGCTTCCATCTTCATGAGCTGCGAGTTCGCATAGTGACCGCCGGCCTTGACCGAGGCAGGGAACGTATCGGGCGCCATGCGCCGCCACGATGACACGCCCACCTCCACGCCCTGTTCTAGCGCCTCTGCACCGAGGTAGGCTCCCCACTCCCAGGCGGCGATGATGACCTGCACGGGGCAATTGAGCGGGGACACGCCTAGCTCACCGTAGCCGCGGAATACCAGCGGGCGGATGTAGCATGATGCCAGATGGTTAGCGCGAATAGTCTCCAGGATGGCATCCGCCAACGCAACACGCGTAAAAGGAATATCCATGCGATACACGCGGCACGAGTCCATCATCCGGCGCAGATGCGCGTCAAGTCGAAAGACCGCCGGCCCGCTCTCCGTCTCATAGCAGCGGATGCCTTCGAACACGCTGCTGCCATAATGCATCACGTGTGACAGGACGTGGACTTTGGCTTCGTCCCACGGGACGAGCTTGCCATCGAACCAAATGACCTCAGACTTTTTGATGGGCACGATTGGCTCCTTCTCTGGTACGTGGGTGAATGTGACGCTAGACACACTCGGCAACGAGAGCGCCCATCTGCTGCGTGCCAATGGTAGCCTCGTCCGAACGAGCGATATCGGTTGTGCGGAATCCCTGTCGAAGGACCTGGCGCACGGCATCCTCGACGGCTTGGGCCTCTTGCTCCAGCTTGAGCGAGTGTCGCAACAGCAATGCCGCGCTCAGAATGGCGGCTAGGGGATTGGCGATGCCCTGGCCAGCGATATCGGGGGCTGTGCCGTGGATCGGCTCGTAGAGACCAAGGGTACCTTCCGCCAGCGACGCTGAAGGAAGCATGCCCATCGAGCCGCTCAGCATGGACGCCTCATCCGTGATGATGTCGCCGAACATGTTGCCAGTGACGATCACGTCAAAGCTCGCTGGTCTACGGATGAGATGCATGGCACAAGAGTCCACTAGCAGCTCCTCGTAGGTGATCTCTGGGTGCTCGGACGCGACCCGTCGGGCGACCTCACGCCAAAGCCTGGAGCTTTCGAGGACGTTTGCCTTGTCTACTGAGGTCACTTTGCCCTTGCGGCGTGCGGCCAGCGAGAAGGCGACGCGCACCACCCGCTCGACCTCAGCTTCGGTGTAGATCATCGTATCGTAGGCCGTCTTGCCGGCGTCCCGGCGGCCGCGTTCCCCAAAGTATATGCCACCCGTCAACTCGCGCACCACTATGAGATCAGTGCCTTCCAGGACTTCACGCTTGATGGTGGATGCATCGATCAGCTCGGGGTAGAGCGTGATTGGCCGAAGATTGGCATAGAGTCCCAACGCTTTGCGAATGCCCAAGAGCCCTTGCTCGGGGCGTACCTTGGCTGTGGGATCATCCCACTTTGGACCACCCACAGCACCAAAGAGGACGGCATCGGACGATTGGCATAGCTCGACGGTCTCGTCGGGGAGGGGATGGCCCGTCTCGTCGATGGCGATGCCTCCAATGAGCGCCTCCTGGAAGTCGAATGTGTGGCCGTACCGCTCAGCGACAGCATCGAGCACGCGTCGGGCCTCTGCGATGACCTCCGCGCCGATGCCGTCGCCAGCCAGAACTGCGATCTTGGCTTGCATGAGTTACCTCTCGATCCTTGAGTGGTTCGTAGGGGGATACTAATCTGCCTCGCCTTCCACGCGGTGGTTCGCGGCGCGAGGGTAGGAGCCGAATACTCGTAGAAACGTCGTCATCTCGGTGAGGTGGTCGATTGCACGCCGGCAGCGCTCGTCTTCCAGAGACCCGGCAAAGTCCAGGTAGAACACATACTGCCAGGGCACGCCCCGAATCGGACGCGACTCGATCTTTGTGAGATCGATGTCACGCAAGGCAAATGCGCTAAGGCATTTGAAGAGCAGCCCAGGCTCATTCTTGCCCGCGAAGCAGATTGAGGTCTTACTGGGTCCATCAGGCGTGACGGGTTCGGGAGCCAAGACAGCAAAGCGCGTGTAGTTGGCCTTTTCGTCCTCAAGGTTGCGCTGCAAGATGGTCATGCCGTATATCTCGGCCGCCAAGGCGCTGGCGATGGCCGCGGCGTCGCGAAGGCCCTGATCGCGAATGAGACGCACGCTACCCGCGGTGTCATGGCTGACGATGGCTTGCGGGATGCCCAGCTTCTCGATGGAACGCGCGCATTGAGCCAGCGCTTGAGGATGCGAGTACACACGCTTGACCTGGTCTAGTTCAACTCCCGGATGGGCAATGAGGCAGTGGGAGATACGTTGCACATGCTCAGCAATGATATGAAGCTGGTGCTCCAGCAGCAAATCATAGCTCTGGTGGATGCTGCCGGCTAGCGAGTTTTCCAGCGGGATGACAGCTGCATTGGCATCTCCCTTTTCCACCGCCTCAAAGGCGTCCTGGAACGTGGCACAGGGCAGTGAGGTGATCTGAGGGCCATAGATGGCCCGCGCCGCAATCTCGCTGTAGGCGCCGGGCTCGCCCTGGAACGCGATGGTCCTAGCCGCAGAGTCAGGCATGCGATATCTCCTGAAGCCTCTCCCGCGTGTAGTTAATCAGCCCTCCAGCGTGGATGATATCCAGCATAAACGGTGGATAGGGTGAGGCGCGATAGGCTTCGTCAAGTGTCAGGTTGCGAATCAAGCCTTCCGCAAGGTCGATCTCGAGTTGGTGACCAGATTGGGCGGATCGCGCAGCTTCGGGGCATTCGAGGATGGGCAGACCGATGTTAATGGCGTTCCGGAAGAATATCCGGGCAAAGCTCTCAGCCACCACGCACTGCACGCCTGCGGCCTTGATCGCAACAGGCGCGTGCTCACGGGAGGAGCCACAACCAAAGTTGCTCCCGGCCACGATGATGTCACCGGGTTGGACCTTGCTGGCAAACGTCGCGTCGAGGTCCTCCATGCAGTGGGCTGCCAGTTCGTCCTCGTCCGACGTGTTCAGATAGCGTGCGGCGATAATGGCGTCCGTATCCACATTGTCGCCATACTTCCATACCTTGCCCCTTATGCTCACGGTTTATGCTCCTTGTGAATCGGAAGATCCCCTAGCTGTTGCCCAGCCGCTCTGCGATAGCCGTCTTGATGGCAAAGACATCGGCCGGCAACTCGATGGGCGGGTTGCGCCTCAGGCATTCGGCATCGGCGAGCTTGCCTTGATGGTAGTCCACCTTGAACTGAGTGAACTTGAGCCCATTGGCCGTCGAGATCACCACGGTGCGGTCCTGGCGTGTGATGACTCTCTGCTCGACCAGCTTGATGAGGGCCGCCAGGGCGACACCCGTGTGAGGGCAGGCATACATGCCGGTGCGATCGGCCCGCGCGGCGGCCTCTGCTAGCTCGGACTCGGTAGCTTGCACCACGATACCATCGAACTGCTGGAGCACCTTGACAGCTTTCTCGTAGCTCACCGGGTTGCCGATCTGGATGGCGCTGGCGGCTGTGTTGCGGGCCTTGACGGGCACCAGCTCGCGGAATCCCGTTAGGTAGCTGAGATAGAAGGGATTGGCACGCTCAGCCTGAGCTGCCACCAGTCTTGGCAGCTTGTCGATGAGGCCGAGTTCCCGCATGAGAAGGAGCCCCTTGCCGAGGGCGCTGATGTTCCCCAAGTTGCCCACAGGGATGATGATCCAGTCGGGCGCTTCCCAGTCAAACTGCTGGACGATCTCGATGCCAACCGTCTTCTGGCCCTCGATCCGAAGCGAATTCATCGAGTTGGCCAGATAGATAGTCTTGTCCTTTGTGACTTCCTTGACGATGGCCATGCACCCGTCAAAGTCAGTGGCCAATGAGAGCACCATGGCGCCATTAGCGATAGGTTGGATGAGCTGGCCGGCCGAGACCTTGTCGCGCGGGAGAAACACGATCGAGGGAATGCCGGCGGCGGCGCAGTAGGCGGCCAGAGAGGCGGACGTATCACCCGTGGAGGCGCAAGCGATGGCTCGCACGGGGGCGCCGTCGGCTATCATTTGCTTGACAACGCTGACAAGTACCGTCATGCCGAGGTCCTTGAACGACCCCGTGTGACTATTGCCGCACACCTTCACCCAAAGATCGTCCAGCCCCAGCTCGGCGCCAAAGCGTTGGGCCCAGAAAAGGTTGGTGTGACCCTCGTACATAGAGACGATGTTCTCGTCATCCACGGCTGGGCACACCCACTCCTTCTTGCCCCATACCCCACTGCCGTAAGGCCACTCGTTGGAGTGTGTTCGGGCATCGAACAGGGCTTTCCATTGGTCCGGCGATCGCTCGGCCAGGAGGTCCACATCGTGGCGGACCTCCAAGAGGCCACCACATTTCGGGCAGTGATAGATCACGTCAAAGACCGAATACCGCCCCGGGCAGCCACGTACGCACTGGAACCAACAATGCTCTGATGCCGGCATGGTGGCCTACTCCAAGTCTGTTGGGCCTGCGATGCGCCCCATTACAGCGCTCGCGGCGGCCACGGCGGGGCTGGCGAGGTAAACCTCGCTATCCGGGTGACCCATGCGCCCCACAAAGTTACGATTAGTGGTAGAGACGCAACGCTCGCCTGCCGCCAGGACACCCATGTGCCCTCCTAGGCATGGCCCACACGTAGGTGTGCTCAAGGCAGCACCCGCTTCCACAAAGACCTCGGCAAGCCCCTCACGCACCGCTTGCAGATAGATCGCCTGAGTAGCCGGAATCACGATGCAACGTACCGAGGGAGCGACCCGGCGCCCTCTCAGTATCTCGGCAGCGGCCACGAGGTCATCCCAGCGCCCGTTGGTGCAGGATCCGATGACCACCTGATCGATGGGCACGTTGCCGACCTCACTGAGCCCGCGTGTGTTGCTGGGCAGGTGGGGAAAGGCAATCTGCGGTTCAATGGCGCCAGCGTCAATCTCGAGGTCTTGCACATACATAGCGCCAGGATCGGCTTGGGTGACCAGGTAGGGACGTTGCGCTCGCTCTTTAACGTAAGCCAAGGTGGCCTCATCCACCGCGAACAGCCCGGCCTTGGCTCCCGCCTCGATAGCCATGTTGGCCATGGTAAAACGCCCGTCCATGCTTAGGGCGTCGATGGTAGGGCCGGTGAACTCGATAGCCTGATAGAGTGCGCCGTCAACTCCAATTTGGCCGATGGTGTAGAGAATCAAGTCCTTGCCGCTGACGTAGGATTGAAGCGCGCCATGGTAGGTTATACGGATGGTCTCTGGGACCCGCATCCACGCACGTCCGGTGGCCATGGCTACGGCAATGTCTGTGGAGCCCAT
>CAZTMY010000048.1:0-12167 GCA_964614895.1 uncultured Anaerolineales bacterium | reverse complement strand
TAGCAGAGAGACTACCACTAGGCAACGGGATGAGGCGAATTCGCGCCAACAAGAGCGCAGAAAACACGCAAAGGGGCGGCCCTTGGGCTGGGCTGCCCCTCTCATGCCCCCGACTGGACTCGAACCAGCACGTCCTATCGGACACAGGCCCTCAACCTGCTGTGTATGCCAATTCCACCACGGGGGCAACTGCGGGCCATTCTAGCCAGAAAGCACGGGTTTGTCAACCTGGGCTCTCCTACACTAGAATAGCCATGTGGCGCACAAGGTGGAAGGGAGACGGACATGCGGATCATCGTGGACGCGATGGGCAGCGACAACGCGCCTGGGCCCGATGTCGCGGGGTCCGTCCGCGCAGCACGCCGCTTTGGCTGCGAGATTCTGTTGGTGGGCGAGGAGCAAACCGTGCGGGCCGAGCTCGCCAAGCACGATACTGCCGGTCTTGCGCTGGAGGTGGTGCACGCCAGCCAGGTCGTGGCCATGCACGAGCACCCCGCCCAGGCCGTTCGTGAGAAGGAGGACGCTTCGGTAGTAGTCGGCATGCGCCTCTTGCGTGAGGGCGGGGGAGATGCCTTTGTCTCCGCCGGGAACTCTGGTGGCGTGCTAGCTAGCGCCTTGGTAGGGGCTGGTCGTATCGGCCGCATCAAGGGCATCCAGCGTCCGGCTATCTCCACAGTGATCCCGCACTTGGCGGGCTACTCCTTTATGCTGGACATAGGCGCCAACGCCGATGTGCGTGCGGAGTGGCTGGTACAGTTCGGCGTGATGGGCTCCATCTACGCCGAGAGGGTCTTGGGGATTCGCACGCCACGCGTCGGTCTCCTCTCAAACGGGGAGGAGGATACCAAGGGCAACGCTGTGGTGCAGGAGGCGCACGGGCTGCTGCGGCAGACTACCCTCAATTTTGTGGGGAATGTGGAGGGCAAGGACATCACGCGTGGTAAGGCTGACGTGATCGTCTCTGACGGTTTCGCCGGGAATGTGGCCATCAAGACAGCCGAGGGTACTGCCTCTATGATCTTGGCGCTGCTCAAGCGTGAGATCAAGGCGCGACCCTTGGCGAGCCTTGGCGCACTACTGGCCAAGCCTGCTTTCAGGAAGGCATCGGCCATCCTGGATTACCGCGAGTATGGGGGCGGGCCGCTTCTGGGGGTGGATGGGGTGGTGATCATTGCGCATGGGCGTTCGGATGCTCTGGCGATAGAGAATGCCGTGCGTGTGGCGATCGAGACGACTGAGCGGAACGTCGTCAGTACGATTCGCGAGCGCATTGCCGAAAGTGTCATCTAGGGCTGTCGGTACACAGACGGGAGGATCATGGAAGTATTCGTCAACGACTCGTTCCTGAAGCGGCGGCGGCGACTGGCTTCATGGTCCACCTATGTGGCTATCGGTGCGCTTGTGTTTGGTCTTGTCATGTCAAGGCGCCAGATCATCGTCTCATACGTGCTGCTGCTTGTGGGTATGCTAGGTGCTACCATTGGCTCGCAACTGACGTCTGCGTACGTGCGAGAGCCTCGCGCTGACACTATCCTGGCGGAGGCGCTATCTGGTCTGGACAAACGTTACGCGCTCTATTGCTACTATTTCCCTAGCCACCACGTGGTGGTCTCGCACCACGGCTTTACGGTGCTGACGCCACGCACCCAGCGGGGTGAGATCAGCTACGCGAATGGGAAGTGGCGCCACAAGGCTGGCGCGCGCAAGCTCTTACAACTCTTTGGCGAGCCTGCCCTGGGACGCCCCGACGCCGACACGCAGCAGGAGATCGAGTGGGTTGACGAGTGGGCACAGGATCTGCTGCCTGGCGTGGAGGTCCCGGTCACCGGCGTTGTCGTGTTCACCGATCCTCAAGTTACCCTTCATGCCGATGAGGCGCCCGTGCCTGCTGTCAAGGTGGGGGACCTTCCCGAGTTTTGGCTGATTACCTCAAGAGCCAGCCTACATTGACGACGGCCAATCAGAAGGAGCTCCGTCGCAAGCTGGATGACATTGTGCAGGTCGATGCCTAGCAGAGGTAGGAGCGCCTTGCGATGGCCAGCGGCGCTCATCGTGCTTGGCTCCTTTGCCTTGCGCGTCTACCGCCTGGGAGACGCCAATGTCTGGTGGGACGAGGCCCTAGCCATCTGGGCCGTCCGGAAGGGCCTCGGCGGCGTCACGGCCTGGACCGCCAGTGACGTTCATCCTCCCCTATACTTCTGGTCGCTATGGGGCTGGGTGCAGCTCTTTGGTGAAGGCGAGTTGGCTGCGCGTCTTCTCTCGGCAGTGCTTGGTGTCCTCACGGTTATCATCGTCTACCGTCTGGGGCGCCGCCTGCGAGGGGAGCGGGTGGGGTTGCTAGCGGCGTTCCTGACGGGGTTCTCGCGCTTTCACATCTGGTGGTCACAAGAGCTCCGGATGTACGTGTTGGCTGGCCTGCTCGGTACGCTATCCCTCTATCATCTGCTCGGTTGGCTGCGCACAGAGGCCGCTCCTCACGAGACCTCCACGAGAGAGTCGTGGTGGCATCTCGGTGGCACTGCGCTCTATGGGCTTGGGTCGCTCTACACCGTGCTGATCATGGGGGGGCTCGTCCTGGTCGAGAACGTCGTTGCACTTGCTCACGCCCTCTCGAGAAACGTACGCCGGAAAGCTGCTCTGGGGAGATGGGCCGTTGCGCAACTGGCTGTCGTGGCGGGCCTAGCTGCATGGCTGGCGTATAGCTGGGGAGCCATGTCCACCTGGTCAGTCGCAGAGCCATTCGGTCTGGGGCGGACGGCGCGCTTGTACGCCACGCTGCTCACGACGGGGATCTCTGTGGAGATCGAGCGCTATACCTGGCAAGTGGCGGCACCCATGGCGGTGTTCGCGGCAGGCGTTGTGGTGGGTCTGGGCCGATGGCACCAGCAGGGACGGCCTTGGGCCGAGGCCTGGGATCTGCTCGCGTTGGGGCTAGTAGCGGTAGTGCCTCCTTTGCTGGTGTATGTGGCCACGTTGCCGCGTGGCCTCTTTTACACGCCACGCTTAGAGGCACGCTACCTCTTGCCCTTTGCACCGGCCTTCTGGATCTTGCTCGCCTGGGCGTTGGATGCCCTCATCGATCGCTGGCGGATCGTGGGGTGGGCCTGTGTCGCGGGCGTCGCTACTCTATGGCTGGCAGTGCTTCCGGGCCACTATGCCTCTCGCTATCTCACCGACGAACTGCAATCCATGGTGCGCACCATCGCTAGCCAATCGCACGAGGGCGACCTCGTGCTCCTCGATTCGGGCACGCGATATCCGATCTGGAGCTACTATTATGACGGATTCGATTGGCAAACGCCCAAGCCGCCGGTCGTCTACCTGGGGGATGACAGCCGTGTTCTCACCAGCGATGCCGTAGCTTCCTCTCTACCAAGGATCGTTGAGGATGCGGATCGCGTCTGGCTGGCCGAGGTGGACATTGGCCTCACCGACCCCGATCGACTCGTGCCCAATTGGCTGGCCCAACGCTATGCAGAGGTGCAGGCGTTGGGGTTTGGCGCTAATACCTTGCGGCTCTACGATCCTAGGGCCGCTCAGGCTACTCTGACTGATGCCTACCAGCCTGTGAGCTGGCAGAGCTGCCAGGGAGAGACGTATCGTCTGATCGGCATAGACTTGCCCGTGCCAGTCGTTCCCGTTGGGGGACGCGCGCAGGTAGGGCTGCTCTGGGAGCAGACGCCGGCGGTTGCTCGCTTGCTCGTGCGGAACGCGTATGGCTACGTGCTAGGGATGCGATCTCTGTCGCAGGGCAATCCGCGGGAGAAAAGGCGTCAGCAGGTAGAGCTGGCGATTCCGGGCGAGATGCCTTCCGGCGAATACGCCCTGGCCCTGGAACTGTCCGACGGGGAGGCATGTGAGCTACCCCAATTGCGTGTGGTGGGTGGGAGCCATGCGCGCGTCACTGTGGACCCGGTGGAGCCGATCGGGGCAGTGCTGGGCGATTTGGCGGAGCTAGTGGGCTACACGCTACACCACGACAGGGGGGCGGTCCCAGCGAGTGGCGAGGTTACTGTGGCTGCTGGCGATATATTGGTGCTGGACCTGTACTGGCGTGCCCGAGGGACCGGCGAGCTATCGTACAAGGTATTCGCGCAGCTCCTTGGCGAGGCCTTCAACTCGCGTACTCAAGGCCCTGTGTGGGGCCAACATGATAGCGCTCCCGCCGGGGATGCCGCTCCCACAGACGCGTGGCGAGCTGGTGACCTTGTACTGGATCGCCATATCTTGGTGGTGGATGCTGAGGCGCCAGCGGGATTGTACCGTCTGCAAGTGGGGATGTATGATCCGATCACAGGAGCGCGTCTCCCAGCGCAGAGCGCTAGCGGTGAGGCATGGGGCGACCGTGTGCTACTTCCCGTGACAGTGAAGGTACGGCCCTAGGTGACATGTACCGGTACCATGCCTGGGGGCGTTTGGTTTGATCGTACATGACCATGGCCAGGTAACGTGGCTCGCCCGGCTGCGTGCGGAGCGTCATGCCGGCCTCACGTGGTGTGCGGGCGCCCTTGATCTGGTTACAGCGTTTGCAGGCACAGACGAGATTGTCCCACGTGCTGCCGCCGCCTCGTACCTTGGGTATCACGTGGTCGATGGTAAGCTGAGAGCGGTGGGGGGTGCGCCCGCAATACTGACACGTGAACCCGTCTCGCAGCATGATGGTGTGGCGGCTCAGGGGAATGTGCATGGGGCGTGGGATCCGTACATAGTAGACGAGGCGGATGACCGAGGGCGCGGGAAGAGACAAGCTTGACGAGCGAATCCTTTGCTCGGTGGCCTCGAGTATCTCGGCCTTGTCTTTGAGAAGCAACACCACCGCCCGACGCACGCTGATGACGTTGAGGGGTTCATAGGTGGCGTTGAGTACCAGGACCGATCCCATAAGGTGCTCCACGATGCATGGGACGCTATCTGCCCAAGCGCAAACTAGAAACTATTATAGAGACCGCGCACCGCGGCGTCAACGGTGATGGCCCCGGTGACAGGAGGTCAGTGCAGGCTATGCAGGACAAGGAGGCTTTGCTCCAAACTCTTTGGCGAGAGCGACTGCACGCCGAACCCACGTGTCTTGAACGCTCTTCCCCCAGAGTTCAGGAGCGTCTGGAGACGGTATGGGATCCCGGACGTCTGTTTCTGGAGCTGATTGCATCGCTCCCGGTCGGAATGCTATGGCTCTGGCACAAGACTCCACGTGGCCACGTGGTCTTTACCCACGAGTCATCGCGTTATGTTGCTGGGCCGCAAGAGTGGCAGGGCCGCTCGTTTGACGGGATCTGCTATCTGCGCGTCGCCGATCTTCTCAATGGCGGGGAGCAAGCCTTTCTGATCTTTGCTGAACTGCTCGATCACCTCTTGGGTAGTGGCGCTGAGAGGGGCGGGGGGCGTTTCTCGGATGGTGTTGGATTGACGCCGCGGCTGGCCGATGCCGCTGAGCGGTTCGCCCGCGATGAGACTTTGGGCTACGGCCATAAAGAGTTGGGCGCCACATCACCCGCTACTTACTTCTGTCGGTGCCTGTGGCTGTATCTGACCGATGCGCGACGCCTCAACGTCCTCGATCCCAACATCCACAAGCTCTTTGCGAGGACGCTCTTCCAGCCTCATGTCTGGAAGACACCCTAGGCGTCATACCGGCCGCGCGATCAGGTCGTATTCGTGGGCTGCTACGATCTCTACGAGGTGGAATGTCCCCACAGGCAGCTCTTCCTCGATGAGCACCACGCCGTCAACCTCTGGCGCGTCTCGGTAGGAGCGTCCGACGGAGATGCCGTCGCCAGTGCCCTCGATCAGCACCGCCATCTGCCACCCTATCTGTTCCTGGTTCTTGGCCAGCGAGATCTCCTGCTGGAGGCGCATAGCGCGATCATACCGCTCGGAGATCACCTCGGGGGGCACGCGGTCTGGGAGCGATGCGGCATACGTCCCCGCCTCCAGCGAGAACGCAAAGACCCCCACCTTGTCAAAGGCGATCTCTTCCATGAAGCTGAGCAGTGCCTCAAACTCCTCTTCCGTCTCACCTGGATACCCAACGATGAAGGTGGATCTGAGCGAGATATCCGGCATGGCATCGCGTAGGAGGGTCACGGTTTCACGCACTTTGTCGAGGTCGTGCGGGCGGCGCATACGTCGCAGGACGTCGGGGTGACCATGTTGCACGGGCATGTCCAGGTAATGGCATATGGGCTCGAGTGTGGCCATCGTGTGCACCAGGCGCGGGGTGACGTGTTGTGGATAGGCGTACATGATGCGCAACCAGGGCAGATCAGGGACGGCCTTACTGATGCGACGCAATAGGTGGGCAAGTCCCTGGCGCCTACCCAGGTCGCGAGCATAGGCGGTGGTATCCTGGGCGATAAGCACGATCTCCTGCACGCCCTGATCGTCTAGCTCGCGAGCTTCGCGGACGATATCCTGCGGTGGCTTGCTGCGTTGGGGACCCTTGATGGCGGGGATGGTGCAGTATCCACAAGCCGCGTCGCATCCATCTGCGATCTTGAGGTAGGCCGTAGCGCCCATGCGGGCGTGTCTTGGCACCGACGTGATGATGCGCCCGGCATCTCGTATCAAGGTGGGACGATCGGATGTCTGTCTCCCGCACTCTAACTCGTCGAGCAGGTCCGCGATCTCTGGCCAGGTCTGCGTGCCAATAAGCGCGTCGACCTCCGGAACACGGCGTAAGATCTCCTCCTCGTAGCGTTGGGACATGCAGCCAGCAGCAATCAGGAACTGACCATCGCTTTTGGTCTGTGCCAGCTCCTGGAGGACCTGGCAAGACTCGTCGCGCGCCGGCGCGATAAAGCCACACGTGTTGACGATGAGAGCATCCGCTTCGCTCGGATCTGCTACCTCGATGTGACCTTCACCTTGGAGGATCGTAGCCATCATCTCAGAGTCGACTTGGTTCTTGGGACAGCCTAGGGTCTCGATGTAGAAGCGCATGGACAGATCCTTGCTGAGGTCTGATGCTAGGTGATGCGTGCGGGAGCCAACGTCGGTGCGTCTAGGGGAGACTGCCCGGGCCAAAAGTGATTCGCACGACCTCGCCCTCGTCACCCAGGTGGCCGAGCTCCTCGCCATTTACTGTGAGGTAAGCGCCGGCTGCGTTGCCTATGACCAGGGCGATGGACTCGTTGCCGCGCCAGATCTGATCGTCACCGATTTCTAGGAGTGCGTCGACGGGTGCCTGATCATCCACTGTGACGCGGATCCAGGTAACAGCGTCGACGCGCATGCGCACCTCTACGCCCGCGCTGGGAGAGGCGGTAGGCGTCGACGTGGGCAAGGCCGTGGGCCGCTTGGTGTTGACGGCTGTCGGAGAGGGCGTTGGCGTCAAAGTGGGGGTGGGTGTACTCTCACGGGCGGTTCCCAGCAGGGCAGGCGGCGTGTCCGTGGGATCCGCTGCCTGAGGCGTCACTGTGTGCGCAGGGATCGTTGCTGCCGGGGTTCGTGTGCGTTGCCAAGGGACATCTCCCAACGGCGCCAGCGGATCGATGCGCAAGTAATACGTGCTGATGAACCACCACGCGATAGCTGCCACAGCCAACGCCCCCAGCAGACCTAACAAGCCACGATACAACGCTTTGGGGCGGGAGGGGGGTTGCTGCAGCGGGCGATCAAGGACGAACTGTGGCAGTCGTCGACGGTCGTCGCCTTTGATGTGCACCAGCGCGAGCAAGGGAGCGGGTTCGAGGCCTAGTGCGCCAGCGTAGCCACGCACAAAGCCGCGAACATAGACCGGCTCTGGCAACCGGGCATAGTCGCCATTCTCGAGGGCTTCAAGGAACTCACGGCGAATGTGGGTACGCTCTTCCACATCCGCAAGCGAGAGGCCCTGCTCCTCGCGGGCCTGGCGCAGCTTTTCGCCTAACTCACTCACCGGATACCCCCAGCTCGGGAAACTTGCTTGCGACTATACAGAGGCACCTCGGCAGTGTCAAAGCGGTTGTGTGCGATGGTGCTAAAGAACGGCCCCCCACATTACTACCGCCCTCGGAGCTTGGTGCGAGTCGCGATATTTCGTAGGGAGAGACGGTCAAGATGGAGAGAGGTGGGGTCCGGATAACTTTTGGGCTCGTTTGTCAAGGCCCTCCTTGAGTGGACCCTTGACCGGCTCGCAGGCCCTTCCTATGATGGATCCAAGATGGGTGGACCATGAGAGGAGCCGGAATATGACCAGCGCGTATGCGTTTCCTGACGGGTTCGTGTGGGGTACGGCCACGGCATCGTTTCAGATCGAGGGCGGGCGCACCGATCGCGGGCGGTGCATCTGGGACGATTTCTGTGACCGACCGGGCAAGGTGTTTCAAGGCCACTCGGGCGATATTGCCGACGATCACTATCATCTCTTCCGCGAGGATGTGGCTCTCATGGCGAGCATGGGCTTGGGAGCCTATCGCTTTTCCGTATCCTGGCCGAGGGTGCAACCCAACGGCAAGGGCGAGGTGCTTTCCAAGGGGCTGGATTTCTACGATGCTCTGGTCGACGAGTTGTTGGCGCGAGATATCACCCCGTATGTGACGCTATACCACTGGGATTTGCCGAGCGCCTTGCAGGAGGTCGGCGGTTGGGTGGTGCGTGACACCGCCTCTCGCTTCCGAGACTATGCCGAGATTGTGGCAGAGCGCTTGGGGGATCGCGTCAAGCATTGGATCACCCACAACGAGCCGTGGGTGGTGGCGTTCCTGGGCAACTTGATGGGCGTCCATGCGCCTGGCTGGCAGGACCTGGCCGTGGCCTTGCAGGTCGCGCATCATCTATTGCTCTCCCACGGCATGACGGTGCCGGTCTTGCGGGAGGCCTCCGGCGACGACGCGAAGGTGGGCATCACGCTTAACCTATCACCCGTGTACGCGGCCAGCGATAGCGCGGTGGACCAGCAAGCCAAGGTTGGCGCCGACGGCTTTCTCAACCGGTGGTTCCTGGATCCGGTCCTGCGAGGCGCCTATCCCGAGGATCTGAGTGCATACTATGACTGGCGCATGCCCAACGTGGCGCCCGACGATCTCGAGCGGATCTCGGTGCCCATTGACTTTGTGGGGGTGAATTACTACACGCGGCAAGTCGTTACGCGCAGCGAGGACGGGCCCTTTGGCTATGGGACAGTGCGGCCCGAGGGCGAGTACACGGCAATGGATTGGGAGATATACCCCCAGGGGCTGGAGGACCTGCTTGTGCGGCTGAAGAAGGACTACCCGGGGGTGGATCTCTACATCACTGAGAACGGCTCTGCCTGGGATGATCGCGTGTCTGAGGATGGCCACGTCCACGACCCTGAGCGAGAGGCCTACCTGCGCGCTCATCTGGCAGCGTGCGCTCGAGCCATAGACCAGGGTGTGCCCTTACGCGGCTATTTCGCGTGGTCCTTGCTTGAT
The DNA here is from genome assembly GCA_964614895.1 of uncultured Anaerolineales bacterium. Taxonomy (GTDB): domain Bacteria; phylum Chloroflexota; class Anaerolineae; order UBA1429; family UBA1429; genus DAIRUQ01. The sequence continues at coordinate 2,796 of CAZTMY010000048.1, read as the reverse complement.
AACTTTGAGTGGGCCTATGGCTACAGCCGACGCTTTGGGTTGGCCTATGTGGACTATGAGACGGGACGCCGTATCTTGAAGGATAGCGGAGCGGCCTATGGCCGTATCGCGCAGGCCAACGTCGTCGAAGCATAGTGCCGAGGAGAACAGCGAATGCGGGTCAGTCAGCTCAAGGAGCGAGTTCGTCAGGCCATCCAAGCCCGGCGTGAGGAGGTAATCGCGCTGGGTGAGGATGTGTTACGCCACCCCGAGCTAGGGTTCAAGGAGCGCCGCACAGCGCGCCTGGTGGCAACGCTGTTTGCGGACCTCGGCATCGCGACAGAGACCGGTATCGCTGTTACCGGGGTGGTCGGCCGGCTCCCAGGGCGCAGCCCCGGACCGACGGTAGCGTACATGGCCGAGATGGACTCTATTGTGGTGCACGGGCATCCCTATGCTTCCCCAGAGACCGGGGCAGCGCACGCATGTGGGCATCATGCCCAGGTGGCCAATCTAGCAGCGCTGGCCTACGGGTTGGTGGAAAGCGGCGTCATGGCGCATTTGGATGGCGATGTCCTGCTGATGGCCGTTCCAGCCGAGGAGCTCGTCGAGATCGACTACCGTCGGCAGTTGCGCGAGCAGGGGGTCATCCACTACTTGGGTGGCAAGCAAGAGCTCATCCGGCTGGGCGCGCTCGATGATGTGGATATTGTTCTCGCCACGCACCAGGGCGCGCGTCCGGAGGGCGGCGCCTTTTCTGCTGGAGGCGCGTGCAACGGCTGTGTGATAAAGCGTGTACGCTATACGGGCAAGGCGGCTCACGCTGGTGGCGCTCCCCACGAAGGAATCAACGCGTTGGCTGCCGCTACCGTTGCGTTGCACGCCATCGATGCTAACCGCGAAACCTTTCGCGATGAGGATCATATACGTGTGCATCCGATCATGACGCGTGGCAGTGATGTGGTGAACGTGATACCCGCCGACATTCGCCTGGAGATGTACGTGCGTGGTGCTACCAACGAGGCCATTGCCGCCGCAGCCAGGCGGGTGGACCGGTCGCTGGTTGCCGGGGCGTTGGCTCTCGGCGCCGAGGTGGAGATCGAGACCATCGCTGGCTACCAGCCACGGCATGTTAGCCCCGAGCTGAAACGCGTGTATCGGAGTGAGGCAGAGAGCCTCATCGGCGAGGAGAACTGGTGGGAGAGCGGCTTTGGTGCTGGCTCGACGGACCTAGGGGATGTGAGCCAGATAATGCCGGTGTTGGAGGGCATCGCCAACGGATGTCGGGGCATCGGGCATGGCGCCGACTTTTGCGTGCAGGATCCTGATCTTGCCTACTTGACGCCCGCGAAGGTCTCAGGCGGGACGATGATCGAGCTACTAGCGAACGGCGCGGCGCGGGCGCGTGAAGTGATCGATGCCTACGTCCCAGCCATGACGCGCGAGGGCTACCTAGAACACATGGCCTCGCAAGAGGCACTCTACCAGTGGCGGCCTGGCATGGCTGCTGGCGGATAGAGGGCCGGCTAGTTGTCGCGTGATTAGTCGTCTGGAGAGGGCTTCCGTCGGAGTTGCTTCGCCGTACCGCGTCTCCGCTTGTCACGGAGGCGGCGCTCGCGTGCCCTGCGGCTGGGACGTGTGGCCAGCCGGCGACAGCGCGGCTCGAGCGCATGCCGCAGTAGTCGCTGAAGGCGCGCCAGGGCCACCTGGCGGTTACGCCACTGGCTGGACGTGGTCTGGGCTACGAGATGGAGCACTCCCCTTCGATCGATGTAGCGGGCTAGGCTCATCAGCACCCGCTGGCGCTGCGGCTCGGTGAGGCTAGGGGAGTTGGCGACATCGTAGAGTAGCTCAACGCGGCTCGCGGTGCGATTGACATGCTGACCGCCAGGGCCTGACGCGCGGCTGAACCGAAAGGTAAGCTCCGCCAGTGGGATGGCGAGGTCGTCTCGGATAGGCAGCCGCTCAGTTGCCACGGGCCACCCTCTGTGGCTCGGCGCGCTTCAGGAATCGCTTCAGGTCGGAGGGCGTAGACTCGTCGAGAAGGCGTAGGTTACCCGATGCCCCCAAAGCCTGGTAGGATCCCCGTACCCACGCCTGGCCGTTGTGGGCGTCGCGGGCCGTCAGTACGAGCGGCCTTGGAGCCAGGCTGGCGGCGACAGCGGGCAGAAGGCCATAGCGAGCCAGGCAAGGCGCGAACCTCTCCCCTAGGTAGCTTGCCTCGTCATCCCATGCCCAGGATCCCACATCCACAAAAGCGGCCGAGATACGCTCATCTAATGCTGCTGCCATCAACGCCCAGGCCCCTACACCGCTTGCACCAACCAGTGCCATGGGGACGTTCGGCCAGCGCTTGCGAAGAGCGGTCACCGCTGTGAGGACGTCCAGCACCTGCTCGCCCAGAAGAGGTGGGTTGAAGGTTGCCCAAAACCAATCCCGGTCGCGGCGGGCGAGGGCTTGAGGTGGTGGTGGGGTAGTTCCTAGGGGCGAGATTGCCATAACAGCGTGCTCTGCGGCAAGCGTGGCACTCAGCCAGTCGCTAGGGCATCCCGCGACGTCTAGCAGGCCGGGTACGCCCGCCGGATGCAGCACCAACGCCGCAAGTGACGGCTCGTCATTGGGCGGCAACCACAGGCGACCCTCCACGCGTGTGCCACGAGGGGTCAGCCCCAGTGTAAGTGTTTGGCCAGAGTCGGTGGCGGACTGGCCATCATCCTCGGTGGTCACGCAGATCTCCTCGGGCTGCGGGGAGCTGATGCTGAGGATGTGAGCCAATCGCCTTCGGGTCTCACGCGCTAGCTCCTCGGCTTTGGCGGG
>CAZTMY010000047.1:0-12285 GCA_964614895.1 uncultured Anaerolineales bacterium | reverse complement strand
CCACGCTTGCCGCACCGGTAGAAGATCCTCGGGCCACTGCCCCTGTCTTCTTTCCTACCAAGGCGTTGGTGCGTGATCGACGGGGTATGCTGCATACCTATGCGCAGGTGGTAGGCTTGGACCTACCGATCTATGCATATGGGTGATCGGTACCTTACATTGATACTTTACGTGATCTTAACGTAGCAGGCTGGGGAGAGATGTACGATGTAGACTGAGTTGGAGTGGCAGGTCTGTTCGTGAGTGCGCTCTTTACCGACGCTGAGACGACGGGTTTGGACGGGGAAGTGAGGAAGGGGCGTACGCTTGTGAGGCCGGTTAGCGTGGGGCTATGCTGCACAAGCGGGATGGCAAGTCTGCAGCCACCGTGAAGCTGTAGCGTGGGTTGGTGGCGGGCATCGCCTCGAGTCCTATGCGGAGCTAGCCAAATACCATGAGCACCACAGCAAAGACCTGGTTGAAGCCGGCACTTTGAAATGCCAGGGCACGTTTGGTTGCAGGAACGTGCCGGCGCGATGGAGCGATGGCGACGAGAGCGACTCGGCGAGCAACTGGCTCGCCGCCTGGCGAGGTTCGATGCGAAACTTGACAGGCAGGCTGCGAGGGGAGTGGATCGTGGTGCAGATGAGTAATAATGGTCGCAATCACGACGGGACGGTGGCAGGCCGGTCACTGGAGATCCTCGATCAACTGCTGCGGCACATGGGCGTCTCGGATAGCTCCGATGATGTGCTTAGGCGAGCCGTCGCTGTCACGCGAGAGCGGATGGGGGCCTCGGTAGGCGTCGCGTTCTTGCGTGATGGCAGAAGAAGTGGTCACTCGACCACAGTCGTGCAGGGCGCTTGCTCGGATGAGGTCATCGCGCAGATGCTTGATTGTGATGCGGCTATCGCGCACGGTCACGACTGGCGCGTCGTCTACCGACGCGCTGGTCGTGACGAGCTGCGCGGGTCAGATCGCCCTATTGGAGGGTTGGCAGCCTGCCTGAAGGTTCCCTTGGTGGCTAACGAGATCGGCATTGGCGCGTTGGTCCTGGGTTGGGAGCAGGGCGAACCTGCTGCTGTGGATAGCGATTTGTGGGCGGTTGTGGGCCAGGTTGTAGGCCTTGGTGTGGAAAACTCTCGGCTATACCAAGAGATGCAGCATCGGCTGCGCCAAAGTGCAGCGTTGTACAAGGTCAGCAGGGCACTCAGCTCTACGCTGGAACTGGATTCTCTGCTGAGCCTTATCGTGCGCTTGGCTAGGGATAACATTCCTAAGGCCAGCGATGGTGTGTTGCACCTGCTAGACAACAGCTCAGGTCGACTGCATCCTCGGGCGCACACTTGGCCGGTGGAGGACAGGCGTCCGGACTTTTGTGGGCGTACGGATATGCGGCGCGGCAAGGGTATTGCTGGCATCGCGTTGGCCGATGGTGAGGTCGTGAACGTGCCGGACGTGACCTGTGACGAGCGCTACATCAAGGGCGGCAGCCGTCCGGTGATGTCGATGTTGGTGGCACCGATGCGTCTGGGCGATCGATCCATCGGGACGCTGAGTGTTGATTCGACGCAGCGAGATGCGTTCACCGAACAGGACGAGCATCTGCTCATGACCTTGGCTACACAGGCGGCGGTTGCTATCGATAACGCGCGGCTGGTGCGTGACCTGCAGCAGAGTCTGGCAGAGCTCAAGAGCGCTCAGGAGGCTTTGGTCCAATCGGAAAAGTTATCCGCCATTGGGCAGCTCGTCGCTGGCGTGGCGCATGAGCTGAACAACCCTCTCCAGGCGGTGATTGGATACGCACAGCTTCTCCAAGCGAACCAAGTGGACGATCAGATGCGACACGATCTGGATCGTATCTCGGCTCAGGCTCAGAGAGCGGCCAAGATCGTGCAGAATCTACTCACCTTTGCCCGGCAGCGCAAGGCTGATCGTCAGCGAGTCTCCATCAACGATATCGTCGAGCGGGTGGCCGAGCTTCGCGCGTACCAGCTGCGGATGGATAACGTTGAGATCGTTCTAGATCTCGAGGACGGACCTCTAGAGACGGTGGCGGACGGCGATCAACTGCAGCAGGTCATGCTGAATCTGGTGAACAACGCCCACGATGCGATTAGATCGGCGAGGGAGGCTGGCGAGATACGCATCGTCACGCGTCAGCGCGGGCAGCGTATCGTGGTATCGTGCCGTGATAATGGGCCAGGTCTATCGGCTGAGGTCAAGCGCCATCTCTTTGAGCCATTCTACACGACCAAAGATGTGGGTGAAGGCACTGGCCTGGGGCTCTCGATCTGCTACGGTATCGTCAGCGAGCATCAAGGCAGGATCTGGGCCGAGAGTGAGGAGGGCGGCGGTACGACCTTCTATGTTGAGCTCCCGGTGGTGCCCGAACCCGTGGGCAGCAAGCAGCGTCAGCCGGTCTCAGCGTCTGGTTGTGGCCAGGGCAAGCGCGTTCTAATAGTTGAGGATGAGCAGGATGTCGCACAGCTCTTGCGCCGGGTGCTGACAGCCGATGGCCATGCGGTCGCTCTGGCTAAGGACGGCAATGAGGCGCTGGCAAAGTTGGCAACGGAGGGCGAGGATGGATTGGACTTGCTCATCAGTGACATCAAGATGCCAGGGCTAGGAGGTGCTGCGCTCTACAAGCGTCTCAAGCGCGACTATCCGCGTCTCCTCAAGCGCATGATGATCGTCACGGGGGACATGATGGACCCCGCCACACAAGGGTTCCTGCGAGAGACGGGGTTGCCTTACTTGAGCAAGCCATTTGAGATGAACGATCTCAGGCAAAAGATGGCAGAGCTTCTGGGCGCAGACTGATTTCTTACCTAGCCTCTGGCCTTGGCGTAGCGGCGAATCGTTGGTAGAGGCGAAAGCGGCCGAATCGCTCGAATCCTTCTACTACCAGCGGTATCTCGATGGTTCTCCAAGCTGGTTTCTCTGGTGCAAGGAGCCCCACTTGATCAATGTGCCACTGCTTGGCGCGCTCGACCAAGCTGCGTGCCGCTATGGCATCGCATCGGGGGACGTGGTCCGCGGACGCTCGATCCACAGCGCCGATCCCCCGCGCGTGTAGACCAATACCACTCCTGCGCGAGCCCGTGTCTTGCCGCGTTCACCCCTTGGGGTGTAGCTGTGTGTGAAGAAGACTTCCCGCATAGGAGCGCCGCCGTAATCCTCCGAGCGTGGGGGTGTTCCGCTGGCGAGAGCATCGCGCCAGTGAGTGGGCAGGTACGGGATTGGATATATCCCTTGGGGCACATAGATTAGTTGCTCACGTCTTTGCGTTTTTGAGGACAGCCCTGCCCGACCAAAGGCCCGCTTCGATGGCCGGTTCCCCGCCCTCACGACCCCTCTTGAGCGGGTCACACCCTGTGCGCCCGCTTCTTGTGTGGCTACCTCTATCATCTGGGTGGCCAGTCTCTGGCCCTGTATATCCGGCAGGACCGCTAGCAGGTCTACTTGAAACCTGGGCTTGATGGCGTCGTGAAGGTCAAAGCAACTACAGAAGCCCAGCAGATGACCGGTTTGGCCATCGCGTGTTTTGCGTAGAGCCTATGCTCAGGGCGCGTGAGCGTGTGTAGGGCCTCGGACGGTGACAGGTTGCTCGTGGCAAAGCAAGCCGCCTCGACCTCAAGGATCCTCGACGCGGCGCCGAGGGACGGGATAAGGCGCTCGATGGTGTGACATATGGAAACATCTTGGCGAAGTTGGAATGCGGGTTAACTTGGTGATGGCAAGTGCGGGCTGTATACTCGCCCCGAATAGGGAAGGGGGCGGGCGATCCGTGAGTGAGGGTATCTACGAGGGCTATGCGCGCGTGTACGATAGGTCAGGGCAGCGTGCCTTCAGCGTTCGCATGGTGCCGTATGTAGAGAGGCTGCTGGGCGGCCGCGGCGTCGAGGCGGCTTCTTTGGCTGATGTGGCTTGTGGCACAGGCACCTTTGCCCTCGCCATGGCAGCCAAGGGGTGGGATGTAGTGGGCGTTGATGCGTCCGGGGCCATGCTCGCTCAAGCTCGGGCCAAGGCAGAGAACCAGGGCGCGGATGTGCGCTGGCTCCAGCAGGATATGCGGGAATTGCGGCTTGGGCGTGAGGTATCAGTCATCACCTGTTTGTATGACAGCCTCAACTATATGCTGACCAGCGGTGATCTTGTGGCCGCCTTTCGTGCGGCTTACCGCAACCTGTGGCCGGATGGATGGTATCTGTTTGACATGAACACGGCCTATGCATTTGCGACGATGTGGGACGGGGATACCTACGTCCATGATGGCCCAGACTTGACCGTGCTGATCTCCGGCGCCTATGATGAATATCGGCAGCGAGTGCGTGCGACGGTGACGTGGTTCGAGAGGCGTGGCTCGCTCTGGGCAAAGGGGTCGGAGGAACACGTGGAGCAGGCCTACCCGCTCGAGCACGTAGCCATGCATCTCCAAGACGCGGGATTTGTGGTGGAGGAATGCTACGATTGCTTCACGTTACAGAAACCCGACGACGAGACCACGCGCATCCTGTGGATGGCGCGGCGGCCCTAGGGTATGGGGATAGCAGAGAAAGCCGATCTGGCGTGGCGTGAATGTTGACGCGGCGCCCAATCCATGGTATGATTGTGACACGTAACTTGGCAAAGAGATTCGAAAGAAAACGAAAGCGTCATTATGGGACGTCGATGGTCGCGTCAGGAACGCTTGGACGGTATCTTGCGGCAGCTTCAGGAGACCGATTATGTATCGGTCTCGGAGCTGAGCGCGACATTCGGCGTTTCGGCAGTGACCGTGCGATCAGATCTAGACATATTGGAATCTCAGGGCCGCCTTCTTCGTACACACGGGGGGGCGGTACCTATTCATTTTGGCGAGGGGGAGCTATCCTTCTCGGTGCGTCAGCGTGAGCAGATGCAGGCCAAAGCGAAGATTGGCCGAGCGGCGGCCGATCTCGTTCACGATGGAGAGGCCATCGTGCTGGATGCTAGCACGACGGCCTGGCACATTGCGCGGGCGTTGCTATCGCGACGCGATCTGACGGTAGTCACTACGGGCTTGTACGTGGCGCTAGAGCTCTTGCGCGCGCCAGCCATCACCGTCATGATGCCGGGAGGGCGTGTTTGGCGCGAGGCCGCGTCCATCGTTGGTTTGACGGACACGCACGTGCTAGATGCGGGTAACCTTCAGCAGGGTTTTTTTGGTGGACGTGGCTTGACGTTGGCAGAGGGTCTAACCGATGCTAATGCTGAGGAGGTGGAACTCAAGCGTCAACTGGCAGCGTCGGTGCGTGAGGTTAACGCAGTGGTGGACGGAAGCAAGCTTGGGCGTGTGGCTTTTGCCACGTGCGCTCCGGTAAAGCAACTCCGACGCGTGATTACCGACCGTTCGGCACCGACGGACATCGTCACTGGGTTGCGCGAGTGTGGCGTGGAGGTGATCATCGTCTAGGGTTCTCAGGTAGTATCTCTGCCCTTGGTGGATACGATCACAGCTCGAAGGTATCCTGATCAGGAGGAATGTGGTGATGGGTTGGGAAAAGGCATACGATTTGCTGGCGGAAGAGCTAACGAGCAAGGGCGTCGATCTGGAGGCGGTCAAGGACGCGCTCAAGAGCCAATGGATTGAGACTCCGTCGTGGGGCTATGCGGATTCCGGCACACGCTTCAAGGTGTTTGCGCAGCCCGGCGCGGCGCAGACAACGGAGCAAAAGCTAGAGGACGCGGCGCAGGTACACAAGTACACTGGCATTGCGCCGTCGGTTGCGTTGCACATCCCCTGGGACAAGGTGGATGACTATGATGCACTACGGGACTATGCCGAGGGCTTGGGGCTCAAGCTTGGCGCCATCAACCCGAACCTGTTCCAGGACGACGAGTACAAGCTGGGTAGCCTGTGCCACCCCGATCCCAAGGTGCGGCGGCAGGCCATCGATCACATCCTAGAGTGTGTGGATATCGCCAAGGCTACCGGTTCGGATATCATCAGCCTCTGGTTAGCTGATGGTACGAACTACCCGGGGCAGGACAGTTTCCGCGGGCGTAAGCATCGGTTGTTGGAGGCCTTGGAGGAAGTCTATGCAGCCATGCCCGAGCCCATGCGCTTGCTCATCGAGTACAAGTTCTTTGAGCCGGCGTTTTACCACACAGATCTCGGCGATTGGGGCACGGCGCTTATGTACGCGCAGAAACTCGGCGAGCGGGCGCAAGTGTTGGTGGATTTGGGTCATCATCCTCTGGGCACCAATATTGAGCAGATCGTGGCTTACCTCATTGACGAAGGTCGCTTGGGCGGGTTCCACTTCAATAGCAAAAAGTTCGCCGATGACGACTTGACAGTGGGTTCCATCAACCCGTACGAGCTGTTCCTCATCTTCAACGAGTTGATTGATGGCGAGCTGGATCCGGCTGTGGACATGAACGTTGCCTACATGCTCGATCAGAGCCACAACGTCAAGCCCAAGATCGAGGCCATGATCCAGTCCGTGGTCAACTGCCAGGTGGCTTATGCTAGGGCGCTACTGATCGATCGTGATGCTCTCAGCAACGCGCGCCTCGCTGGTGATATTGTCCTCGCCGAAGAAACGATGCTGGATGCTTTCCGTACGGATGTGAGGCCATTGCTGGCAAAGGTCCGCACCGAGATGGGGCTGGATGTGGATCCGCTAAAAGCGTATCGGGCGAGTGGCTACTATGAGAAGATAGTCGCTGAGCGCGGAATGGCCAGCGCCGCATCCGGCTATCCGGAGGCCTGATCTATGGGCAATGCAAACGATGTCCTACAAGAGCTAGTGCGAATGTCCCGGTCCTTGGGAAAGCCTGAACGAGACCTCGTCATCTTGGGCGAGGGCAACACCTCGGCTCTTAACGATGACGGCACTTTTTGGGTCAAAGGAAGCGGCACACAACTGGGCACCATCGACGCGGGCGGGTTCGTCCGCGTCGATCTCGCCAAGGCGCTGGCTGTGGCTCGGAGGGGGGAGCTCACCGACGATGAGGTCTCGCGGGCTCTAGAGGGCGCCAAAGTCGATCCAACACAGCCCCGCCGACCGTCGGTGGAGACAATCTTGCACGCTCTTGCTTTGGCGGAAGAGGGCGTGAGCTTTGTGGGACACACCCATCCAGTGGCGGTGAATGCGATCCTCTGTTCACAGCAAGCGCCCGAGATCCTTGGCGGGCGGCTGTTTCCCGATGAGATCGTCGTGTGCGGGCCGGCGCCAGCCTATGTGCCATACGTCGATCCAGGACCGCCTCTGGCGTTGGCAGTCAAGGAAGCCATGGACAGCTACGCGGATCGATGGGGACAGCTTCCCAAGGTCATTGTGATGCAAAATCATGGCCTGATCGCACTGGGCGGGTCGGCCAAAGAGGTGGACAACGTCACGGCCATGTTCGTCAAAACTTGCCGGGTGCTCGCGGGTACCATGGCATTTGGTGGCCCTCGCTATCTCACGCCAGCCAACGTCCGCCGCATTCATACGCGCCCCGATGAGTTGTATCGGCGCCGAGAGCTGGGGCAGGGCTGACGCGGACCGCGTGGGCGTTTATAGCGTCTGAGGCATAGCTCGGTCAAGCTGAGTATAGGAGTAAGTTGAGATGAGTGGTGATATGGACGGCGAACGCAAACTTGCTGCCTTTCGCCAAGGGCAGGGCGAGCTACCGGATTCCTACTGGCTATGGCCGTTGTATGGCGCTGGGATTGAGAACCTAGGCCGTGACGGCGAGCCCATCGAGGTGCCCATGCCCAAGATGGGGCCTGATGAGCTGCTCATCCGCCATGACGCTGTGGGCTTATGCTTCTCGGACGTCAAGGTGATAAAGTCGGGCCCTGAGCATCCGCGCATCTATGGTCGGGATATGGAGAAAGAGCCCGTCGTACTGGGCCATGAGGTGGCGCTGACGGTGCTCCGCGTGGGAGAGAATCTTCGCGGCCAGTACAAGCCGGGCGACCGGTTCATCATGCAGGCTGACATCTACTACCAGGGCGTCGGCATGGCATATGGCTACGAGATACAGGGCGGGTTGTCACAGTATAACGTCATCGGCAAAGAGATCCTTGATGGTGATGATGGGTGCTACCTGATCCCGGTACGCCCGGAGACGGGCTATGCGCAAGCAGCTCTGACTGAGCCTTGGGCATGCGTGACAGCATCCTACGATGTGGTCTATCGCACAGGCTGGAAGCCCGGAGGCGTGGTACTGATCGCCAAGGGCCCCGCGGCTGCGAATGCATACATCCTGGGTACACCTTACGCAGAAGGGCAGCCGCCGGCCGAGGTGATCACGATGGGTGTGGATGGTGCGCTGGCCGAGGAGCTGCGGCAACGGGCTGAGCAGGATGGTTTCGCCCTGGTGGAGCTCAAAGCTGCTAGCGAGGAGACGCTGGGAGAGGCCCTGTCCGAGGCGGGTGACGACGGCTTTGACGACGTCGTCTTTCTGGGGCCCGATGCGGCCTTGTACGAGCTGCTTGAGCCCAAGACGGCGATTGGGGCGACTCTGAACCTGGTCGGCGCGGAGGGCTTGACGGAAGCTGTGCAGGTGGACGTAGGACGCATCCACTATGACGGACTGATGCTGGTGGGAACCACGAGCAGCGATCTGTCGCAGGCGTACGAACCCATCCGCACAGAGCTGGTGCCTGGCGGTGCCGCGGTATTCGTGGGTGCGGCCGGCCCCATGGGCCAGATGCACGTCCAGCGGGCGCTCGAATCGGAAGAGCCACCGCGGCTGCTAGTGGCCACGGACCTCTTGCAGGAGCGGCTGAGCGTGATCGCGGAAAAGTTCGCTGAACTCATCGAGCGAAAGAGTGACCAGGTCGAGCTGCTCTTGAAAGTCCCGGGCGATACGCCTCCCGATGCGTTCAACGCTGGACTGGTCGCGCTCACTGGCGGCAAGGGCTTTGATGATGTAACGGTGTTGGCGCCAAGTGCCCGCGTAGTCGCTGGAGCCGTGGACTTGCTGGCCGATGGCGGGGCCATGAACATCTTTGCTGGCTTGACCCGTGGCACGCGTGCCCCGATCGATTTGAGCGTGGTGGTGGAGCGAGGAATTCGTTTCCGAGGCACGAGTGGATCGACCATCAGCGATCTACGTAGCATGCTGGAATACACCGAGTCGCAGCGTCTGAACACGAACTTGTCTGTGGACTGCATTACGGGCATGCGAGATGTCAAGAAGGGCATCGATGGTGTGATGCATCAGCAGTTCGAGGGCAAGTGCGTGGTGTATCCCCTCATTCTCGACTTCCCTCTGACTACGCTGGCTGATCTCAAGACAGTGCTGCCCAAGGTGTACGCCAAACTTGGCCCCAATGAAACCTGGACCGTAGAGGCCGAGGAAGAGTTCCTGAAGGAGATGTTACCATGAGCGATTGCCGCACATTGGTCGGCAAGGTCGCCCTGGTCACCGGCGCTGGTCAGGGCTTGGGAGAGGCATTGGCGCATCGGCTTGGCCGCGAAGGCGCCGATGTCGTCATTGCTGATATCCAAGACGATCAGGCTCAATCAGTCGCGGACGCGATTGCGGACAAATGCGGCGTGAGGACTCTAGCCGTCCACGCGGACGTGACCGATCTCGCCCAGTGCGAGCAAGCGGTCGCCAAGGCGGTGGAGGCCTTTGGGCGCCTGGATATCCTCGTCTCGAACGCTGGTGTGCTCTTTAGTGGAGCAGTCGATGAGATCGATCCCGCTCGCTGGCGGTTGGTGCTGGATGTAAATCTCGTTGGTTATTTCCACATGGCCCGTGCTGTGGTGCCGGTGATGAAGCGGCAGCACAGCGGCGTCATCATTCAGATCAACAGCAAGTCGGGTAAGAAGGGCAGCTACAAGAACTCGGCTTATGCTACCAGCAAATTCGGCGGGATTGGGCTTACACAGAGCCTGGGACTGGAGTTGGCCGAAGAAGGCATTCGTGTGAACGCGATTTGCCCAGGCAACCTGCTGGACTCGCCTTTGTGGGTGAACAGCCTATACAAACAGTATGCTCGAAACCAGGGCATCACCGAGGAAGAGGTTCGTCAGAAATATATCGACCAGGTTCCGATGAAACGTGGCTGCACTTATGATGATGTGGCGAACGTGATGGTGTTCTTGGCAAGTGACGCTTCATCCTACATGACTGGCCAGGCGATCAATGTCACTGGCGGCCAGGAGATGCGCTAAGTGAGCTCGAACGCGAGTGATCATTGCGGGCCACAGGCGGTCATGTTCGGCGCTGGCAATGTGGGCCGTGGGTTCCTTGGCCAGCTCTTCTCCGAATCGGGCTACCGAGTGGTGTTTGTGGACATCGATGAGCGGCTCGTCAAGGCCTTGGCAGAAGACGAGCGGTACACCCTGCGGCTCGTCGATAACGAGTCTCAGCGCGATCTGACTATCGCGCCGGTCACCGCAGTTCTGGCGAGCGACACAGATCTGGTGGCCGACGCCATCCTGGAGGCGAGCATTGCCGCGACGGCGGTGGGAGCGCGGGCCCTGGAGCACATCGCGCCTACGCTAGCTAGTGGCATCGCTCGCCGGCAGGAGCACGGCGTCGAGGAACCCTTGAACATCATCGTCTGTGAGAATCTCAAGGGAGCTGCCTCCATCCTCCACGGGATGGTCGCCAAACATCTGAGCGATGTGCAGCGCTCGTATCTGGACGCGCATGTGGGGTTTGTGAATACAGTTATCGGCCGCATGGTCCCCGAGTTGCCCGCATCGCTTCGCGAGGAGCAGCCGAGCCTGATCATTGCCGAGCCTTACAAGGAACTGCCAGTGGATGCGCAGGGCTTCCTCGGGCCTGTGCCTGAGATCGTGGGGATGGAAGCCCATGACGGGTTTGAGCTCTACACGGCACGAAAGCTTTACCTCCACAATGCGGGTCATGCCATCCTGGGCTACCTGGGGTATCAGCGCGGGCATGTTTACGGTTACGAGGCTCTGGCAGACCAGGCGATCAGACGCGTGCTAGAGGCGGCGCTGGACGAGTCAGCGCATGGCATCGCTGCAAGCTTTGACGCAGAGCTCGCCTGGCTGCAAGCGCACGTCGCGGACCTGCTGCGCCGGTTCGACAACCGAGCATTGGGCGATCCGGTCAAGAGGTTGGCGCGCGATCCCCTGCGTAAGCTCGCTCCGGAGGATCGTTTGGTGGGAGCTGCGCGTCTGGCAGAGAGGGCGGGCGTGTCGCCGGAGAACTTGGCCTGGGGCATCGCCGGGGCGCTGGCGTACGACGAACCAAGCGATCCCATGGCCGTGCGGCTTGCGCAACGTGTTGCTGATGAAGGTGTGGTCTCGGTGATGAAGGATGTCGCAGGGATCAGGGCGTCCGAGCCACTGGGGAAGCTCGTATTGGCCAGGCTCGAAGACTTGGGCAGGGGTGATCCCTGGGCATGATTTACACGGTGACCCTGAACCCGTCCATTGATCGTACTCTGCATCTGCGGGGGCTGAGGGTCGGGGAGCTCAACCGGGCCGAGTCTGTGGGGATCTATTTGGCTGGCAAGGGCGTGAACGTCTCGGTTGCACTCCGGAAGCTCGGCCTGGAGAGCGTTCTGCTAGGGTTCGTGGGTGGCGCGACGGGGCGCTATCTGGCCGATGGCTTGCGCGGGCGGGGATACACGTGCGAATTCCAGCAGGTCAAGGGCGAGACGCGATCGAATCTCACGCTCGTGGACGATGCATCTAGGCAAGTTACCAAGCTGAATGAGCCTGGCCCAGTGGTTTCCTCCGCTGACGTCGATGCGCTTGTGGGAAAACTGGGGTACATCGCTAGCGGCGATGTGTGCGTGTTGTCGGGCAGCTTGCCGCCAGGCGCGCCGTCTGATGCGTATGCACGCATCGTTCGCAAGCTGCGCTCCCAAGGGGTGTACGTCGCCCTAGATGCCTCGGGGAGCGCTCTAATGGAGGGCTTGGCAGCGGCGCCCGATCTCATCAAGCCAAACCTAGCGGAAGCGCGAGAGTTGCTGGCTGAAGACTTGGATGACTCGAAGGCTTGGGCCAAAGCGGTGCACGCGCTGCAGAGGCGGGGTGCCGGACACGTTGTGCTCTCATTAGGCAAGCAAGGCGCAATTTCGGATGATGGCTCTGGGGCGCTTTGGGCCAGGCCGCCAGCCATCAAGGAGGCCAGCCCTGTAGGGGCAGGGGATGCGCTCTTGGCGGGTTGGCTGTATGCGCGTGAGCAAGGTGCTGACGAAAGGGAACGTCTGCGTTGGGCAGTGGCTTGCGGGACGGCGGCAGCGATGCTGGATGGATCCTGTATGCCGTCAAAGGAGCGGGTCGAGGGAATGCGATTGCGGGTTGAGGTGCACTTGTTGGAGAAGGATGGTAAAAGATTAGCATCAGCAGC
>CAZTMY010000046.1:9136-12293 GCA_964614895.1 uncultured Anaerolineales bacterium | reverse complement strand
TTCTGGGCCTTGGTGAGCGCCTCACGAGCTTTGGCTCCCTGGTCGGTAATCTCGTACAGGACACCCAAGTAGACGTAGGCTTCCCCGCGATTCTTGTCGATGCGGAGAGTCCGCTGGAACTCTTCGATAGCCGCATCCCAGTCTTGGCGAGCCATGTACTGCTGACCGCTTACAAAGGAAGCACGCGCCTTTTCAGCCTTTGCGTTGGGCCCCCACAAGAGGTTGGAGACGTAGGCAGCTACGACCACGACGACCAACACAACAGCGACAGAAATCAAGGTGGTGCGCTTACGTCGCTTCTTGTCAGCATAGTAGGGAACGTCAACGAACCACCACGTCTTGTCCTCTGACGGCTGCTCCTTCTCGCGAGCTCCCGCCAAGCCCCCAATCTTCCGAAGCTCTTTCTCGATGACCTTTGCATGCCTAGCGATGACGGCGTCGACCGTCTCGAGGCGGGTCTCCTCTGACTTTAGGTTTAGGCCTTGCTCGAGAAGGCGATCCATCTCCGCCTGCACCTCATCGCGCAGGTGCAGGACGTCTAGCACTCCCTCGCCCTTGCCCTCCAGGTTACCGGCGCCGACCTCCAGTCTGCGCAGCATATCTCGCAGATCGGAAGCGGCCGTCCTGCCACCCGATCTCTCAACCATTCCTTTTGGCATAATCCCCCTCCATAGCCCCCGCAATCGCCGATGTATCGCTACTATGGCAGACAAGCCACTGGCAACTCGCATTATGGCGGATCGAGACCTGCGTGTCAATCCAAGAGAACCCAGTTCTCTTGGCCTAGAGCTATGCGCCCTTGGCCAACCAGGTAGCCATACGGTCCATCCAGACGTCAACGCTGTTATCGCGTGCTAGGGCCAAGCGCTGGTCTCGGAGCACGGGATCCTCAAAAGGCGCCTCGCCAATTGCCCGCAGAAACCCCTCTCGACTGCTCGTGATCCGCACGACGTGCGCGTACGAACGCAGCGTAGGCAAGGCGTCGGTCGCTACAATCGGCAACCCCGTAGCAAAGTACTCGAACAGCTTGGCCGGCATGATGCCACGCATGAACTCATGCCGTGCGTAGGGCAAGAGTAGCACATCGGCATCTTTGAGGTAACGCGGCAAGTCCTCGTGGGCCACGGTGCCAACCAGCTCGGTCTCCGGAGCCAAGCCGGCGAGACTGGTCCGCACCGGCCCTACGAGTCGCAACTGATACCGACGGCTCACTTCGGCCAGTAGGGAAACGTCCAAGCGCCACGAGATGCCGCCATAGTACACGCAACGGAGGCGTCTATCGGAAGCGGCTTTCCCAGAGGCACGAGCAACTGGCCGAAAGAGCTCAAGCTCAACCATTGCCGGCAGCCGCCTCACACCGGGGTGCCCGCGGCAACGCTCGTAGAGGAAATCGGAATCCGGCAGCACCAGATCGGCAGCGCGAAGCACATCCTCCTCGCATAACTCTCTGGCAGGCGCGCGCGGATCGGCTGCCCAGTGGGTGTGACAGAGATACGCCAGAAGATCGGGCTGCAGCGACAGCGCCACCTCATGCGGCAAACGGAATGGGAGAGCATTGATCACGACGCATCGCCGAAAACGCGACCGGATCCGGCGCAACTTACCGATGAGAGGCCGGAGCATCAGATACGCCAAAGCTCTGGTTGCCGGCCCAATCGCGGGCACACACAGCGGATTCCACACGGTTATCCCCGTTGGCACCGGGCGGCCGGGGCCACCTTCCACATGCGGGTGACCCATGAGGCGCGCCATCACTCTGGGAATTTCTCGTAAGCTCGGGAAGCGCTTGGGGATCGGGTTCACATAGTGGACCAGATAGCCACGTTCCGCCAGACCTTTCGCGATTGTCTGGCAGCTCTGCCAGGTGAAATGCCAATCGACGACGGCGATCAGGAAAACTATGGTCCGATGAGCGTCGGTGCGTGACGTCGAGGGCATCTGGCTGCCTCTAAACTTCACTCGATGTCGACCAGCGATCGATCCCTACGCGTTGCTTGAAAACGCGCCACAAAAAGAGCGGATTCCCGAGCAAGTAGCGCCGCCAAAGCCGCCGCGGCTCGATGGCCAGTCTACCTAGCCACTCTAATGCGTGATCGGTCATCCAG
The DNA here is from genome assembly GCA_964614895.1 of uncultured Anaerolineales bacterium. GTDB lineage: Bacteria > Chloroflexota > Anaerolineae > UBA1429 > UBA1429 > DAIRUQ01. The sequence goes on along the minus strand of CAZTMY010000046.1, from coordinate 10,188 downwards.
GTCGGCGCCCTTTGGCGCTCGCCAGAGACATAGTCGAACACGCCTCCGCCCGTCAGAGCGATGCCGGCGTCGATGCGCGACCAGTTGGCCGCCAACCACTGCTCTTGGAGCGGCATCCCGAATCCTACGACCAGGATATGCGGACGCATCGCGTTAATGGCAGCAATGACAGCTTGGTTCTCAGCAGCATCATCGGCCTTGTCAAAGTATCCATCGTGAAGGGCTTTGACGCGCAGGTTCGGATAGCGATCGCGCAGGCACTGGGCAGCTTTGGCCGCCACGCCAGGGGCAGCGCCGACAAAGGCCATCGACACACCGACCTCGCTCGCGGCCACCGCCAGGTCCCACATCCATTCGGCATACGTGATACGCTCAGCTATTCTCTGACCCAGCAATCGAGCCGCGAGCACGACGCCAGCTCCATCACAGAACACCAGCTCTGCCCGGTTCAGCATGTCTCGTAGCCAAGCATGCGTGTACGCCAGATTGAGACAATGAGCATTTACATTGAGCACCAAGGCATGCTCGCGCTTCTGGGCAAGATCGATCACACGCCTCGTGAGCTCTGCAGCGGTGAGCGAGTGCACACGTACGCCCAACACGCACGCAACGCCTCGTTCATCCTCGTGATCCATCTGATCGGCCACCAAGAGCCGCCTAGCCGAGATCACCGTGCCGAATCCCAGCCAGACCAGCGTGAGGGCCACGGTGTCCACCGAGACGCTAGACGTCAAGCCGTCCACGAGCACGGCTACCAGGGACCAGCGTCCAGCTAGCAGTAGGTCTCGGGACCACGCGTCCTCCCCACGCATAGCCAAGCCGCTGACCGGCCGGCTTCTGTGCCAGACCGTGACCAGCAGGAGCACGAACGCGGCCAATCCCAGGGCTCCATGCTTGTACAGGATCCCTAGATAGGTGCTGTGGGTACCAGCCGGAAGCTCGAGTTCAGAAATCTTGCGCGCGGTGCCCCAGCCCAGCAGCGGTCGCTCTAGCCAGCCCCTCCAACTCTCGACTACCACGCCAGCCCGCGCTACCGCAGATCCGCCTTGGGT
>CAZTMY010000046.1:0-9126 GCA_964614895.1 uncultured Anaerolineales bacterium | reverse complement strand
GAATGACCCGCCGGGCGTTGCCAGATCCACCACGCCAGCAAGGCCAACCAGGATCAGCGCGACAACCGCAAGTCTCCAGAACAACCATCGAGAGCGCGAATAGAAGGCCCACACGACGAGACCGCCCACCACCAGCCCGACCATGGCCGCTCTACCAGTTGTGAACACAAGATTCACCAACCCGAGTAGCAATACGGCCCAAGCCAGCACCCGCTTCCAAGCCTTATCTTCGCGCGGCAATGCCCCCACCAAGGGGAGCGCGGCGGCCATCACGCTCGCATTCTGGAGCGGCCACAAGAAGAGGCTACTCACCCGATAGTACTCACCCAAGGGACGAAAGAAGGCCCCACGACCCAGCGACCGCTCGAACAACTGGTCCAGATAGGAGCCCCGAGTCAACGACGACGGTATCAGCAGCTCCGCGAGGGGACTCCAGCCTGTGAGCCGGAAACCGAGCAAAGCCGCCACTGATACGAGAGAGGCGATTGCCACCAACCCCGCGAGCAGCCAGACCAGTCGCTTCACGTCATGCATGGTTCGTGGCACCACAGCCGCTAACATAAAGACCGCAAAGGCTGCTATCCACGATGAGAATGCCCTGCCAAAGGTGAGGAGACGACGCGCCTGGCTGATACCGAGGGCCGAGAGAAGCTGCGCCAGAAGGAAGAGCCCAAAAGCCATCCAGAGAGTCCGATGGCGAAGGAGGTCCAACTGCCCAGAGAGTGCGAGGCGCAGGGCAAGGAGAGGGAATGCAACGCTGGGGACGAACTGCTCGATGCCCAAGATCCACCACACCGGCCAGAGCAAAAGCCAAATGGCCATCTCTCGCAGCGGAGCCCTGTGCCAGAGCCAGGATCGCCGCCCCGCCACCATAGCCTCGAGGGACGCGGTCGCGCCCATATGTGCCCCCTATCCGCCAACGACCCCTATTTCTGGATCAGTCCATATATCCAAGCGAGCGCAGCCGCTCCTCGACAACACGTTCGTCCTCCGCCGTGAACGTTTGGTCTCCGGTCGGCGCGATGTCATCCAAGGTGGCGTCTTGGTCGATGGGCGCTTCCACCGGCTGCTGGAAGAGTGATTCGAGGACCCTACCTTCAGCATACGCGGGAATGGGAATGCCCAGCCACGCCAAAACCGTGGGGAAGACGTCAACAAGGCTGGCTCCCTCGATCTCCCCAGAGGCCACGGCGCGTCCTTGGGCCAGCAGGATGCCGTCCATAGAGTGCGTCCCGAGGTGGTCGCGCCGGGTCAGGTTCGGGCGTACCAGGCCGCGCTCGCTCTGAAGAATAGACGATGAGAACTCGTAGCCAGGACGTGGCACGGCAACCAAATCTGGGGCCCTATCGGAGCGTACGCCGTCAAAGGCTTCCTCACGCGTGAGAACCCTTTCCACGATCGGCTCGTGGGTCTCAGGGTCTCGCATGTCTAGCAGAGCGGCAGCCGCACGCTGGCGCACCGAGGCATAATCGGCAGGAGTGACGGTGCCATTGGCCTCGCGACCGCGCAAGTTGACGTTGACGTAGGCATAGACCCAACCGTGGATCATATAGGCCTCGGTGCTTTCCCACGCGATGCCAATGGCGTCAGTAACACGCTCCACCAGACGACGCCGCTGCGCTCGGGGCAGCAGTCGCTTGTTGAGGTTCCAGCGATCCAGCCGCAGCAGGGCAGTGACGGCGGCGCGGGCCAAGGCCGCCGGCAATCCCTTACCTCCGAGGTCAACCTGTCGCAGCAACCCGGCACGTGCGAGAGCTACATTGACGTTCACCGTGCGCGATACTGCCTGATGGCCATGGTCAGACAAAGCCAGGACGAGAGTGCCCTCGTCCGCCAAACGTGCGACAAGCTCGCCGATCTCCTCGTCGATCGCCTGATAGACAGCCAGTCCCTGCGCATACCGCTGCTCTGAGAAGGCAGGATGTGACGGATCGAGCCAGGGGTATCCTGCGTGTTGCAGCGTATCCGTCTCCTGGAAGTGAAGCATGGCCAAGTCCCAGTCCGGCACGACCTGGTCCACCAGGAAGCGGAGCGCCTTGGCCCGCGAGCGAACCGTTCTCTCGGAAACTTCCACAAAGGGCTCCCAGCCCCGCACGTTGAAATCGGTCTGTGGGACCAGAACCCTATAGTCGGGAACGGCCGTTAGGAGCTCTCGCTTGAGATCCGCTGGGTACGTAAGGTCCCCTTTGACGCTAGGCGTGAGCATGCCCGCCACAACGGCACCATTGATAGGCCTAGGGGGATACGTCAGCGGCACATTCACCGTGACAACGTGCTTGCCCGCGGCGCTAGCCAGCTCCCACAGCGTGGGCACGGTAATGTCGCTTGAGGAGACGACGTGCGTGCTGTAGGTGCCCACGTCGTGCTGACTAAAGTCGAACAGCCCGTGGTTCCCGGGCAGCAGGCCCGTCTGGAAAGTAGTCCAAGCAACCGCCGTAACCGGGGGCACGGTGGAAGACAGAACGCCGTACGCGCCCACCTGGCGCATCGCGGCGAGGTGGGGGAGATGGCCTCGCTGGATCATCGGGTCGAGAATCCGCCAGGTCGCCCCATCCAATCCAAACAGCAGCACGCGGCGTCGCTTCATACAGATCGGCCCTCCATGGCTACGTAGGTGTCTCGATGCGAGGGCCTTTGGGGGAGCGCCCGCACAAATCTGACAATGGACGAGATTCTAGATCAGCTCGCTCGGATCTGCAAGATGCGATCCGTGCAACCGCAACGGCAACCCTCGCAAAGGCGGCCAACTCGATAGCTCGCTCTGTACACACGCCAGGCGCCCGACGGCTCGCGTGGCAAATCGGGCTGGGCTAGAATGGCAGCAACAGTCACGTTGACCATACACAGGAGAAGCAGCCATGCTATACACGCCGGAAGCCTGCCACAAGATCTGGCTCGATCGTGCGCCGCGGACCCTGGGCTACCGTGAAGACCGTGACCTGGCCACATGGCGTGGGGAGGTGAAGGAGGCCCTGACAGCCCTGCTGGGCCGAAATCCCGAGCCAGTATCACTGAACGTCACCGTCGAGTGGGAGGAACGACGCGAGATCTTCTGGGAACGTCGATTCCGCTTTACGGCGGAAGAGGGTGCCGACGTTCCCTGCCACTTGCTCGTGCCACACGCTGGTCCTTCACCCCACCCCGTTGTGATCTGTTTGCAGGGGCACTCATCGGGGATGCACATCTCTCTCGGCCGAGCCAAGTACCCTGGCGATGAGGCCTCGATCCAGGGCGGGCGTGACTTTGCCTTGCAAGCAGTGCGACGCGGCTATGCCGCGCTGGTCTTGGAGCAACGCTGCTTTGGGGAGCGCCACGATCGGCGTCCAGATGACGTCGTCACCATAGGGCGCGGGTGCCACCACGCCAGCATGGTAGCCTTGCTGCTGGGAAGAACGATGATCGGTGAGCGAGTGTGGGATGTGTCCCGAGCGCTAGATGCGCTGGAAACCTTTGATGAGGTGGATGCCTCCCACGTGGCATGTATGGGGAACTCGGGCGGAGGGACCATAACCTACTTTGCCGCGTGCATGGACGAGCGCCTAGCGGCCGCCATGCCCTCATGCTATGTGTGCACCTTCCGCCACTCGATCGCATCCATCGATCATTGCGAGTGTAACTATGTCCCCGGCATCCTCAACTATGTTGAGATGGGCGATCTGGCGGTGCTGATCGCGCCAAGGCCCTTGGTTATAGTCGCTGGCAAGGAGGACCCCATCTTTCCGCTGGAAGGCGTGCACGAAACGTTCGCCACCATTCAGGCCATCTACGACCGTTACGATGCGAGCGACCGCTGCCAGCTCGTCGTCGGTGAGGGGGGACATCGCTTCTACCCCGAGCTGGCCTGGCCCGTCTTTGAGAAACTCACCGAGGGCATCATGCGATAGTTCTCGAGCTTGCGAGACGAACACTCGAAGGAACGGCCGGGTCTCGAGGGCAATCGCGTCGAGCGCCAGTCGCTGGCTACGGCTGCCAGGTACGGAACGCTGGTGCACGCCGGATGTGATCTTCCGGCCAGCCCAGCATATGACACTTTTCCCAGATATAGTAGCAGTAGTTGTCCCAGCTCACCCCTGCGGGGCAGCGATGGTCAACGTGAGGAATGTACCCACCGTCTGCAACGACGGGCTCGAGCCGCTTGAGCTCATCTAGGATCGCTTCCCGGCCCTCGTGAAGGGCGAATTTGTCAAAGCCACCCATGATCAACAGATCGCGGCCATACTTGGCGCGCAGGGCGACCGGGTCATTGCCGGCATTGACCTCTAGCGGGAACATGCAGTTCAGCCCCACACTTAGCCACAAAGGTACCAACTCGTTGATATTTCCATCGCAATCGGTCCAGATCACATCGATGCCGTGCTGCCGCAGCATCTGCATCACGGGGCGCATATGTGGCATGATGCGCTCGCGGAAGAAACGCGGGCTCAGCAAAGGCCCGCTGTTAAAGGCAATGTCCTCCCACCCGGCCGCCGCGTCGATCTGGCACCGCTCTAGCACAGGGGGCAGCAGTGTGAGCAGCATGTCCGCCAGGTGAGCCACCATCTCTTCCACTAGGCCGGGGTCATCCACCGAGAGATAGGCCAGGTTCTCGAAGCCGATCCAGTCTCGTACCCACCCGATGAACGATCCAAACCACACGACGACGGGTTGATCGGCGCCGCGGCTGCGGTTTAGCATGTGTCGCCAGGCATCGTCGCTCACGGCGCGGGCAGGATGGGCCGCATCCAGGAACTCATCTCGGAAGGATTCCCATGTGGATCGATCCTTGACGGGGAATTCGAGGAAATGCGGGATCGTCCGCGTGCCCTCGGTCCGCTCCTCCACCAGCACGCCTAGGCCATCGCGGTAGACGATCTTCCCGCCCCCGCGAGAAACGATCTTCCGCTCGCGCTGCGGGAATGCTCCCAGAGGCACGCCGATATGCTCGAACTGCTCAATACCAAAGTACTCTTCCACCGCACGGTCGGGAATGTGCCCATCCGGCCGGCGCAAGGACGCTGGAAGATGGCCTTGCGCCATCCAGTTCTCTTTGAGCTCATCCCAGTAGCCAAACTCGTAGCTCGGAATATAGTCCACCTGCTGGAAGTGCATATAGCGATTGAACCGCTCACGCGTGGAAAGCTCTCCGCCAAACGCAGCTACCCCCTGACGCAGATCTGTCACCAGGCTCCTCCTTGATTTGTGGTGATCCTAGCTATCCGGCTCTTCACTGCGCCCCCAAAGCCGCACGCGTGGCGCCAGCCTTGACGGGGCTCACGCCCCTCCATCTACTCGGGCTGCGAAGCGTTGCCTGCCGTCCATTTTCATGTACCCAACGAATCCATGCTTCCGGATCATCGCATGGGGTCTATGAACGCTAGCCGCCATAACGAGCAGCATCGTACCATGGCCCCTTTTGCCTCGCAACCCTACCGCGTGGCGCAGCAATAGGTCCGCTCAAGAAGAACCAAGGCCTGGCGCCTGGCCAGGCCTTGGTTCTTTCTCAGGCGCCAAATCTACGCCAGCTTGTGACCGCAGGCGTTGCAGAACTTGGCGTTGGGCGGGTTTTCGGCACCGCACTCGGGGCAAGTCACCGTCCCGGCAAGATTGGCGCCGCACTCGACGCAGAACTTGGCCGTCTCCGGATTAAGATGACCGCACTTGGGGCAGCGAACCTTGACAACTTCTGAGGGGGCTCTGCCGCCCTGAGCGGCGCCCGTGAAAGCGCTGCTCATCGCCTGACCCATGGCCATTCCGGCGCCCAACCCCACCCCTGTCTGCGCGACGCCACCGGCGCCGCCCTCCGCTGTCGCGGCATCGCCCATGGCCCGAGCTGCCTTGAACTTGACATAGGCATCCATGTTCCCAATGGCGCCCATGGACGCGGCTTCATCGATAGCAGCCGCCGTCTCCTCCGTCGGACTCACCGACAGGATATAGATCTGCTTGAGCACCAAGCCAATAGCCGCAAAGTCATCGTTGAGCTTGGCCTTGACCGCCGCCGAGATCTCCTCAAACATGGCGGGTAGGTCCAAGATAGACTTTGTGTTCTCACCCAAGAGATCAGTGAGGCGGTTGACGATCATGCTGCGCAAGTAGTTGGCAATATCACTGGTGCTATAGTAGCCACGGGCGCCCACTATCTGGCTCACGAAGCGCTGTGGTTCAGCCACCGCCATATTGTAAGTGCCGTGCGCTCTCAATCGCACGAACCGAAGCACCTCATCGCGCAACGTAATCGGCTCAGGCGTGCCCCAACGCTGGTCCACCATATCCCGCGTGGAGACAAAATAGACTTCCGCGGTAAACGGTGTATCGCCGCTAAAGATGCCTCGCACCAGCCCAGAGAGCAGCGGGATGTTCGCCGTCGTGATGGTGTGACGACCTGGGCCAAAGGTGTCCAGTGCCTTGCCATCACGGAAGAACACCGCCGCCTGATTCTCGCGGACAATCACCTGTGATCCGAGACGAAAGTCTCCGGGACCTCGCTCTGGCACACGTCTCATGAGCTCTTGAGGCCCGAGATCCGGGCACTCGACGACATCAAGAATCCTGGCCATGTGAACCTCCTAGGTGAGCGCCTCGTGTGGATACTCTTCTATGTGAGGATGACATCCTGCCGCTTGCTGAAAGTGGCGTTCAACTCGCCCAGCAAGGCGAGTAAGCTCTGTGTCTCTGCGGCCAAGGCTGACGAATCTCCGTTAGCCTTGGCAACAGCGTCCAGTGCCTCACCCAGGCGATCCACGCCGTCCAGCATGGCCAGATCAAAGGTGTACAGCGCGTCAAGGATCTCCTCATTCACCTTGATGGCATCAAAGACCCCAGCATAGCCATAGCTCGCAGTCTTGATGCGGTCCGCTAGCATCTGTAGCTTGACAGTAGCCCGATCCAACTGCAGCACGAGCCGTAACTCGCCCGCATCGCTCAAGTCGCGCTGAAGCGCGTTGATGCGGGAAAGCAGCGCCTCATACTTGCGCGCCACATGAGAGCGCAGCAGTTTGTCCGCATCTCGACGGGTCTCCTTCTGCTTGTAGCCCTTGAAACCAGGCACCTGAGAGATGAGCTGCTCCACCTTGTTGCGCGATGCCCCGATCCGTTCCGTCAGATCCCCAATCATCTCGCCCGCGCCTCCTCTTGCACTCGCTGCGTACGGTGCCGGCCACACCCTATACGGAGCCCCTAACCCAGGGTTGCGCCGCTATTGTAACCAACCTGGGCGCACGGGCAAGCTGTAGCTGCGCCAGGAGATTGCTACCAGGTGTTAGGCACGATTCACACTTCTACGATCGCCTCGCCGAGCGCCAGATGGAAATAAGGAGCAACAAACCAAGCAAGCTGGCTCCAGCAAAGCCCCCAACAGTCAATATCGTCGCCAATTCCCACCCTTGCGCCAAGTTGAAGGCTGGGATGAGCAGGGCTAGTCCCACTATAAGGGCAGCCAGTAGCACACTCATTGAAAGCCGACTGGTCAATCGGTCGAGCTGTCTCAGCGCTTGGTCCAATCCCGCGTGGCGGATCGTTACCGCCAACTCCCCCCGTTCAGCGCGGGCCAGGACCTGCGTGCCGACGCGCGGGATGAGATTCAGCAGTTCCGCCCAATCACCGGCTCCTTTGAGCAACGTAGGACCCCATGAACGCGGGGAGGCCATCTGCCATACAAACTGCCGTATGTAGGGTTCGGAAACGGTGAATACGTCAAAGTCCGGGGCCAGTTTCAGCCCTACGCCCTCCATCATCGCCAGCGTCTTGCCCACCAGCCAATACTCAGAAGGCAAATGCAGGTGGTAGCGGAAGGCGATAGGCTTGACCTCGTTGATCACCTCCTGGACACGGATCTCCTTCAGCGGCAGGCCGTGGTACTTGCGCAGCATCCCCGTGACCTCTCGCCGCAGGCCGACCCGATCCACCTGCTCGGTAGTGGCGCCCATACGGATCAGCTGATCCACGATACCTTCCTCGTCCAGGCGCACCACGACGATGTAGAGACGAATTAGGTCAGCCCGTGCCTGGCGACTCAGGTATCCAACCATCCCGAAATCCATCGCGCCGATGACCTCACCAGACATGACGACGAGGTTGCCTGGATGAGGATCGGCGTGAAAGAAGCCGTCCTCCAACACCTCCTTGATGATCATCCTGGCAGCGTTGCGGCCAATGCGGTAGCGATCATAGCCCGCCGCATCCAAAGCCTGGATGTCGTCGATATTGATGCCACTGATGCGCTCCAGCACCAGCACGCGACGCGTAGTAAAGTCCCAATAGACCTGCGGTATGTATAGGTAGGCCTCTTTGGCAAAATTGGTGCGAAAGCGGTCGGCGTTGCGTCCCTCGCGACAAAAGTCCAGTTCGGCCCGCAAAGTGACGGCAAAGTCCTCAGCGATCTGCGGCAGGTCGTAGATCTCGCCCAGTGAGGTACGTGCCTGGAGCAACCGGGCCAGGTCGAGCAGAATCTCTAGGTCGGTCTCGATCGTTGTCTGGATGTTCGGTCGCTGTACTTTGACAACAACCTCTGAACCATCGGGCAGTGTAGCGTTGTACACTTGGGAGAGCGAAGCAGCGGCAATGGGGACGGGGTCAAAGGCGGCAAATAGCTCCTCCGGTGATGCTCCCAGTTCGGCCTCTATTTGCGCTCGCACCGGCTTCCACGGCGCCGGTGACACTCTATCCTGCAGCTTGGCCAGTTCGGCGATGTAATCCGGGGGAATCAGGTCGGGCCGGGTGCTGAGGATTTGACCTAGCTTGACGAATGTGGGACCGAGTTCCTCCAGCGCCAGGCACAATCGTCGAGGAGCGCCCTGTGGCGGGGCCGCTCGACGCCAACGGCACAGCAACCACCGGGGCAACCTCAGGTAGGATTGCAGCTCCAGCAAGTCTGCCAAGTGACCAAATCCCTGGCGGACAAAGACCCCGACGATCTCGCGGTAGCGCTGCAAGTGTCGCACGGTGTGCATAGGTACCCGAAACATCAAACACCTGCTTTAGAAACGGACATATCATGCTCCAGTTGGGCAAGCTGCTCCCGGATGCACGGCAACGCCTCTCGGGCTGCCTGCTCTCCAGCAGCAATGACCTCGTCAGCGTGGGTGAAACCTGTCAGTGCTGTCACTCCCTGCGGGATGGCTGGCCGGATGAGGATATCGGGATGCCCCT
>CAZTMY010000045.1:0-12310 GCA_964614895.1 uncultured Anaerolineales bacterium | reverse complement strand
GGCCCAAGAGAGGCTCTGGCACTTGGAAGGCCTCTACTGCCTTACCGTCCAGATCCGCATAGGTACGATACAGCAGACCGCGGAAGAAGAGCTCCTCAAGCGCGTTCTCGGGGTTCTGCCAAGGAGCTTCACGACGCAAGGCAGCGGGGCCAAGACGCCTTAGTGAGCCATAATCCCCGGTAAGGCGATGCGCAGGGACCAGCCCATCTTGCCCCGCGACCTCGGCCAGCAGCATGCGGGCCCTTGCGCTCAGGCTCGCTACCACCATCTCGAGCCGACCCGCATCCTGCATAGCTCCTGCGAGCTCGCGCGCCCAGTCCTCTTTCTGCGCACCCTTTGGACTCGCAGCCCAAACCGATGCAATCCCACATAGCAGCTCGTTGGGATGCTCGTAAAGCGCTCTATAGAGATCCTTTGTCTTGCCGGAACGGGCCATCATGGGCACATTATAGCTGCAGAGGCCTCGCGACCAAGCAACCCGTGACACCCAGAGGATCTCTCTGCGTAGTGTAGATGAGTGTTCGTACCACAGAGAGGTCAAGTTCATGCCAAAGCAAAAAGTGCCCAGCCTGCCAGTGCTCCGAGCCCTAGGCGAGAGATTAGCCACGGCATGGCGACTGTTCGTTGATCCGCGCGTCCCAATCTGGACAAAGGCAATCCCCGTAGCAGCAATGGTATACGTGCTCTGGCCCATGGATGTCGTGGCTGATGTGATACCCGGGCTAGGCCAACTTGATGACCTCACACTCCTAGTGCTCGCTATCGAGGCCTTCATCAGGCTATGTCCAACAGATTTGTGGAGCAAAACCGAGGCGTCGGGGAGAGAAACGCCCGATGACACGGTCGAGGGAACCTACAAGATCATGGATGAAGCAGAAGTGCTTGACGCAAACGATACGCGCCAAATCGATGATGGCTCTCCAGACTAGGGACATCAGCTCAAAACTTGCCACAGCATGTCCCGCTATGTAGAATATTGATGCGCCTTGGGAACGAGCGGCGGCCTCGATCAAGAGCGACAGGGGATGGAACGTGGTTCGCCCTTTGGGATGGACTGATCTGCTGACATTACGACGCATGCAGCCCAAGGGCACGACCCTGGATGTCCGGCGCGCTACCTTGGCATCTTCGTCGCCACTCCTAGTGGGAGCGCTCGGGCTGCTGCTGCACCAGCCTATTGGCGCCATGACGCTGCTGGACGATGCAGAGGGAGAAGTTGGCATCGGCCAAGCCAGCCCCCAACAGGGTGGCAGATCCTGGGAAGTGCGGTTCTTGGCCCCGAGCATTGCCCATAGCTCTGCGGCAGCGCGGATCTGGCAACGGCTCCTGACGGCCTTGGGTGTGCTCGCCTGCGAACATGGCGCCGAGCGCCTGTTGGCCTATGTGCCGGAGGACGCGTACATCGAGCAGGTGTTCCGCGATGCTGGTTTCGATGTGTCCTCGCGAGAGCAGGTCTTTGTCCTTACCAATCCGCCCCCGCCAGCACCTGAACCAACAGGCCTTCGCAAGCTGACGACCAAGGACAACCAAGACCTCCAGGCTCTAGTGCGCGCCACAGTCCCTACCCGCTTGGCGGATATGGGAGAAGCGATGCCCACGCGCCACCGTGCCCCCAAGGGCCCATTTGTGAGCCCTCCCGAAGAGTACGTTTGGCTTCGGGACGGCGGTGCGGTTGCGTACATCGGGTTGCTCGTGGGCCCCCAGTGTTACTGGCTGGAGACGCTCGTTCGTCCCGAGCTCAGAACTGAGATCGTGCCTCATCTCCGCTTCGTCCTGTCTTCCATCGAATGCAGCCCCCAGTTGCCCGTGTTCTGTGCGATCCCTGACTATGCCGCTGGGACCGGCTGGATCTTGCGTGCACTGGGATTCAAGCAGTATGCGCGGCAGACACTTGTGGTCTCGAAGCTCGTCTCGCGCGTTCCGGTTCGCGCGCCAGTCGTGTTCCCCAGCCTAGAGGGCAGCATGGACAGCACGGCGCCAATCCGAACGTGCGCCAAGGCTACGGATAGCCGCAAGATTCGCGAGAAGGTATCTTCATAGCATGATGTCGCTTGAGATTACCGATGACATAGAGGCCCTACTCAAGGTCCTTCCGCCAGATATCAGTGATGCACTAGAACGAGAGGACCGGTTTGAGGATCTTCTGGAGATCGTTCTTGATCTGGGCAGGCCCTGTGATGCCCGTTACGTAGATGGCGACGTTCGCTTGACCGAACGCGAGATGACGCAGGAAGAGATCGACTATGTCGTCTCCCGCATCGGAGTATTCGGGGAGGACAACCGCGCAGGCATTGAGCGCACGTTGCATCGCATCTCGGCGATACGCAACCGCACCGGACGGATCGTGGGCCTGACGTGCCGCGTCGGGCGGGCAGTTTTCGGTACCATTGACATCATCGACGATATCGTCGCGTCGGGGCAGAGCATCCTGCTTCTGGGGCGCCCAGGCGTTGGCAAGACGACGATGCTTCGCGAGGTGGCGCGCGTTCTGGCCGATAAGCGCCGCGTGGTCATCGTGGATACGTCCAACGAGATCGGCGGCGATGGCGACATCCCGCACCCAGCCATCGGGCGCGCCAGGCGCATGCAAGTGCCTACGCCGTCGCTCCAGCACGCCGTGATGATCGAGGCTGTGGAGAACCATATGCCCGAGGTCATCGTCATCGATGAGATTGGCACCGAACTCGAAGCCGCCGCCGCCCGTACCATCGCAGAGCGAGGGGTGCAACTTGTGGGAACCGCCCACGGCAATACCCTCGACAACCTGATGATGAACCCTACCCTGTGTGACTTGGTTGGCGGCATCCAGACCGTGACGCTCAGCGACGAAGAAGCGCGTCGCCGCGGCACGCAAAAGTCGGTCCTAGAACGCAAGGCCCCGCCGACGTTCAACGTCGTCGTTGAGATCCGCGATTGGGACCGCGTTGCTGTTCGTGAGGACGTGGCCGCTGCCGTAGATGGCATCCTGCGCGGACAAACGACACCCGTCGAAGTGCGCATACGAACCCCCGATGGCGAGATACGACGCTTCCGGGAACAGGAACCTGAGGTTACAGAGGTCGAGCGCCCGAGCCCGGAGCCAACCCAGAAAGTCACGCCGATGCGCACCCACGAGGGCCAAGCGCCATCAGTATCGCGCATCTACCCGTACGGGCTCAACCGGGATCGCCTGCGACAGACCAGCCGTCGCATGAACCTCCCAGTCATCATAGCTCAGAACCTGGCCGAAGCTGATGCCCTGTTCACGTTGCGCACCTACTACCGGAAGCGTCCACGGGTCATCGCGGAGGCCGAGCATCGCGGAATCCCGGTGTACGTCCTTCGCAACAACACCTCGGCCCAGATGGAACGGTTCTTGGTCGACATCTTTGGCGTTAGAGTCGAGGACCCCAAGACAGCAACTGCGCTTGCCGAAGCACGCAGAGCGATCGTCGAGATCACGGCGGGCGACAAGCAGTCAGTCGAGCTCTCGCCGCAAGACGCGCGCGTCCGCCGCATGCAGCACAAGCTGGCGCGTGAGGCTAACCTCGCCTCCTACAGCACCGGCGTTGAGCCAACCCGAAGGGTGACCGTCCATGGTACCCGCTGAACGCACGTATCCGGGGCTGTTCATCAGCTTGGAAGGGACAGACGGCGCCGGCAAGACGACTCAAGCGGTCCTGCTGAGCGAAGCGTTGCGTAAGCGTGGCTTGGCCGTGATAAACTCGCACGAACCCGGGGGCACGCGGATCGGCGAGCAAGTGCGAGCCATCCTGCACGACGTGCGGCATGCCGAGATGTTGCCCGCGACCGAGGTCCTGCTCTTTGCGGCCTCGCGGGCCCAGCACGTGGGCGAGCGGATCAGGCCCGCCCTCGAGGCCGGCCAAATCGTCGTATGCGACCGCTATTCCGAGTCAACGCTGGCCTACCAAGGATACGGCCGGGGCCTCGATCTCGATAGCCTTCGGGAGATCACTCGATTCGCCACGGGTAACCTGCGACCGGATCTCGTGATACTATTAGATCTGGACGCGCATCAGGCAATGGAGCGACGCAAGCACGACGAGGAGACGGGTGGCACGGAACGGAACCGTCTTGACCGTCTCGATTGCGCTTTCTACGAGCGCGTGCGGAGAGGCTACCGGTCTATGGCAGATCAGGAGCCTGGCCGATGGTTGGTCCTCGACGCAACGCGCCCGATTACAGAGATCCACCAAGCCATCTGGGAACGTGTGGATCGTCTCTTGGACGAAGGTAACGCGTCGGGCGAATCGGACACTCAGACAAGGGAGCTCACCACACGATGAACATGAAACTGCTCGTGAGTATCGTTCATAGCGACGACGCCGATCGGCTGATTTCTGCCCTGCGGGACGGAGGGTTCTCATCTACCAAGATCAGCACGACCGGTGGGTTCTTACGGGAAGGCAACGCCACCATCCTCGTTGGCACGGACGAAAGCACAGTCCCTAACGTGCTGGATATCATCAAGCGCAATTGCCACACGCGTACCCAGTACGTGAACTCTCTGCCCCCGGTCATGGAGCCGGGCGAGCTTTATATGCCGAACCCGGTAGAGGTCCAAGTAGGGGGCGCCGTGATCTTTGTGCTTGACGTCGAAGAGCTGATCAAGCTCTAGCGGTGATGAGCCACAAGCACCTGGATTGCGATTCGCCTTCGATGAGGACGCTAGCGATGATTGGTGTGCAAAGCCACGTCTCCCGGGACAGGGGCCCATTGTGAACCAGACTGCCGGCAACCAGAAAACGGCCACGCATCGCTACCTAGAGCCGCCACCGCTATTACTCATCATCTCAGGCCCTTCGGGCGTTGGCAAGGATACCGTCATCGCCGCCATGAGAGAGGCTGGCCTTCCCTTTCACTTTGTGGTCACGAGCACCACGCGCCCTCCCCGACCAGGCGAGGTCGACGGCGCGGACTATGTCTTTGTGGAACGAGATCAGTTTGAACGCATGATCGAGGAGGACGAACTGATCGAGTACGCCGTGGTGTATGGCCAGTACAAGGGCATTCCCAAGCAGCATGTGCGTGATGCCCTCGCCAGCGGCCAGGACGTGGTCATGCGACTCGACGTGCAAGGCGCCGAGACCGTCAAACGTCTCATCCCAGAAGCCATTAGCGTCTTTCTCATCGCCCCATCGATGGAGATCCTGGAGCGACGCTTGCGCTCGCGCAAGTCAGACACGCCGGATCAGATCCAAGTTCGGCTTGCCAAAGCGCGTGCCGAGATGGAAGCGATGGAGAGATTTGACTTTGTCGTGCCCAATCGGGAAAGCCAGGTCGACCGCGCGGTGGCCGACATTGCGGCGATACTTCGGGCCGAGCGGTTAAGGGTGGGCCGCCCGCCGGTAAGCCTATAGGCAAGCGCCCAATCGGCAAGAGGCGCCATACGCCATGGGAGGTATGCCATGTTAGCCAGAGATGCATCCGTCGCTGGCATGTTCTACCCAGCCGATGCGAGCACGTGTCAGCAAGAGATTCAACAGTACCTCAGGATGGCCGCTGTGCCCGAGGGAATGGGTCATGTGCTCGGAGGCCTCGTGCCCCACGCAGGCTGGCGGTATTCGGGCCCAACAGCAGCCCATCTCTTTGCAGCCGTCGATTCAGCCCCGGAGACGGTTGTCCTCTTTGGCGCCATACACCGTTGGGGCGTGCCAGCCCCGAGCATGTATCCCGATGGATCTTGGAGAACCCCACTCGGCGACTGCCCCATAGACGCCGAGCTGGCCGATGCCACCCTGGCCATTCCTGGGACGCCAATCGTCGCCTCTCGCCAAGCGCACGCTGGCGAGCACTCTATTGAGGTGCAGCTCCCCTTCGTGCAGCAGGCATTCCCGCAAGCACGCATCCTGCCGGTGGCCATGCCCCCTGCCTCCCAAGCCATTAGAGCCGGCCATGATCTCGCAGAAGCTGCACAATCTTTGGGACGCAGCGTCCTTGTCATCGCCAGCAGCGACTTGACCCACTATGGACCTCGCTACGGTTTTTCACCAGCAGGGGTGGGAGAAAAAGCCCTCGCGTGGGCAAAGGCCAATGACCAGCGCCTCCTCGACGAGGTGTTAGCCATGGATGCGCCACACGTGCTGCAGGTAGCGGCGGAGGGCCGGAGCGCTTGCGGGCCGGGCGCCATTGCAGCCACCATTGCGTGCGTCACCGATCTCGGAGCCAGCAGGGGTGTGCTGTTGCAACACACCACAAGCCACGACGTCATGCCCATGGGGCGACCTAGCGACTTTGTGGGATATGCCGCCGTCGCCTTTGTGGCATGAGCAGCCATCCTAGCGCGCAGAGGCTTGAACCGCCAAGCTGTGATCCCCTCTATGCCTTGGTCGTCGTGCGCGCCGATCTACGGCCACGCGTGGCGTCGCCGGAAGAGATCCCCCCAGAAGACGAGCCGGATCACCTGTCGCGAGCGTTCCACTATCACGTCCCAGCGGAGTTGCGCGACTGTGTACGCCTAGGCCAGCTCGTGTGGGTGCCCTTCGGATCGCGGAACCTACAGGGCCTGGTGGTGGGATGGGATCGAGCCACACCCGTGGACGACACGCGCCCCATCGAGCGGATCGTCGACGAGGAACCTCTGCTAGACGCCGTGCAACTCGCCTTGGCTCGCTGGATCAGCGCTAACTACCTCGCGCCGCTCTCCCGCGTGATCTGGTCCATGCTGCCACCCGGCCTCACCCGTTCTGTGGAGACCATAATCGAGAGAACGTCAGAGGCCCAACCCCAAGATGCCACCGACGCGCAGAGAGTCATCTTGAATCTGCTCGCGGAGAGGGGTCCGCTCATGCTGCGCCAAATCGGGCGGCTGACCGACCAGAGCGGCTGGCGCTCCACCGTTGACGCACTCCTTCGCAAGGGCTGGGTCAGCAAGGATGTGCGCGTCATGCCCCCGAGCGTGAAGCCCAAGCGTGTACTCGCCGTCCGCGCCGCCCCCGGCGCCAGCCCCAATGCCGTATCCGAGCGCGCCACACAACAGCGTAAGACGATTGCCTACCTCTGCCAGCACACCCAGGGTGGCAATTGGCTGGCCGCGGCGACCGTGACCAAACGGCTAGGCATCTCCTATAGCGTGCTCACAGCACTCCGCGAGAAAGGACTCGTGGAAACATGCCTGCGTCAGGTCTGGCGCGATCCACTGGAAGGCATAGCCTTCGTCCCTGATACCCCACCGCGCCTAACCCGCGCGCAGGCAAGCATCTGGGAGGCGATACGGAGCGACATGGCCCAGCCGTCGGGGCGGCCCTTTCTCTTGCAGGGAGTGACCGGCAGCGGCAAGACCGAGATCTACCTTCGAGCGGCGGAGGAGGCGCTGGCGCGGGGACGGGGGGTCATCGCCCTCGTACCAGAAATCGCCCTGACGCCACAGACCATTCGGCGATTCGGGGCACGCTTCCCCGGAACGCTGGCCGTGATGCACAGCAAGCTCTCTGATGGCGAACGCTACGACCAATGGCGCCAGATCCGTAAAGGCGACCTCAGGCTGGTTATCGGATCGCGCTCCGCTCTGTTCGCGCCAGTCCGCAACTTGGGCCTGGTAGTTATCGACGAGGAGCACGAGACATCCTACAAGCAAGATAGGACTCCTCACTACCATGCACGCGAGGCGGCCGCCGAGCTCGCCAGGCTGGCGGGCGCCACGTGCATCCTGGGCAGCGCGACCCCCTCGTTAGAATCCGCCTACCTGGCCGAGCAAGGAGTCTACCGGCGCCTGGTGCTACCACAGCGTATCATGGGGCACCGCCAGATCGTGGACGAACAGAGCCGCCTGATCGGTCGCGCTGTGAGCCGCTATCGTCCAGCCGAGGATAGAGCCCCTGACGCCGTACACGCCGATCTGCCACCGGTCAGCGTGGTTGACATGCGGTCGGAGCTCAAAGCGGGAAATACCAGCATATTCAGCCGTGCACTGACCCAAAGCCTCGAGGAGGTGCTAGCAGCCGGCGAGCAGGCGATCCTGTTCCTCAACCGGCGAGGCACAGCTACCTTTGTCATGTGCCGCGACTGCGGCCACGTGCTCAGCTGCCCCCGCTGTCAGGTGCCCTACACATACCACGGCAATCGGAATCGCCTCGTGTGTCATCATTGCGGCCGCGTTGTTGCCCAGCCTGCAGCTTGCCCAGTCTGCGGCAGCAAGCGGATCAAACATTTCGGCGCGGGCACACAGCGGGTCGAGCAAGAGGTCAAGGCCCGATTTCCAGAAGCGCGGGTCGTCCGCTGGGACACGGACGCCACCGCGTCCAAGGGGTCCCACGATCGCCTATTGTCCCGGTTCATCGAAGGGCGTGCAGATGTGCTGATAGGCACGCAGATGATCGCCAAGGGGCTGGACTTGCCGCTAGTCACGCTGGTGGGCGTGGTGGTCGCCGATACCACCCTGCATCTACCCGATTTCCGCGCCGCAGAGCGGACGTTCCAGCTCCTCACGCAGGTGGCCGGCCGCGCGGGACGCAGTGTGCTCGGCGGGCAGGTCATCATCCAGACCTACACGCCGGATCACTATGCCATCCAGGCTGCCAGCCGCCATGACTATGACGGCTTCTATCGGCAGGAGATTGCCTGGCGTCGCCAACGCTGGTACCCGCCCATCAGCCGCATTGCCCGGCTCCTGTACGAGAGCACCAGCGCCCTTGCGGCCGAGGAGCAGCCTCGTCGGCTACACGCCCTCTTGACCCAACGCATCCGGCGGCTCGGCCTGGCGGACGTT
Organism: uncultured Anaerolineales bacterium; assembly: GCA_964614895.1. GTDB lineage: Bacteria > Chloroflexota > Anaerolineae > UBA1429 > UBA1429 > DAIRUQ01. The sequence continues at coordinate 3,603 of CAZTMY010000045.1, read as the reverse complement.
GACCTGATAGGACCAGCGCCCGCATTCTTTGCACGGGAGCGAGGCCGGTGGCGATGGCACATCCTCGTGCGCGCGCGCGATCCAGCAGAGCTGCTGGCCGGAATCCGCCTGCCGCGGGGCTGGCGTCTGGATGTGGATCCCATCTCTATGCTATAAGCAACGAGGGGCACCCGAGAGTGCCCCTCTGGTCGCAGCGTGTCTACGCTATTGCCGCTGCTCCGCTTTGATCCGTTTCAAACGCTTCATGACATCGTTGGCGCCGCGTCCGAAATAGTCGTGCAGCGTCAGATACTCGGCGTACAGATCGTCGTACACGGCCTGGGCCGCCGGGTTTGGGACGTAGGCGATATCCTTGAGCTGAGCCATGGTACGCGCGGCATCTTGGATGGTATCATAGCCGCCAGCCACAGCGCCCGCGGCCACGGCTGCATGCATCGCGGACCCCAGGCACCCCGCCTGAGACGTGCCAGCCACCTTCAACGTCCGCCCAGTCACATCGGCGTAGATTTGCATCAGAAGCTCGTTTCGCTCCGGCAACCCGCCAGCCGCGACGATCTCGCGCACAGGCACGCCATGCTGCTCGAACGCTTCGATGATCACGCGGGTCCCATAGGCGGTAGCCTCGATCAACGCGCGGTAGATCTCTTCTGGCCGGGTAGCGAGGGTTGCGCCCAGCAACATACCCGTCAGATCAACGTCAACCAGCACGGATCGGTTGCCGTTCCACCAGTCCAGAGCCAGCAATCCCGATTCTCCCGGCTTGAGCTGGGCAGCTTTGCTCTCTAGCAACTGGTGCCCGTTCAACCCGGCGGCGTCTGCCTCGCGTTGGTACTCGGCAGGCAGGCAGTTCTCAACGAACCAGGCAAAGTGGTCACCCACGCACGACTGTCCCGCCTCAAAGCCCGCGAAACCAGGGATAATCCCATCTTCCACGACACCGCACATCCCGGGAACGATAACGGGCTCCTCCCCGAGTACCATGTGGCACGTTGAGGTGCCCATGATCATGACCATACGCCCAGCCTCGGTCACCGTAGCCGCAGGCACCGATACGTGCGCGTCGACGTTGCCGATGCTGACAGCCGTGCCCGGCCGGAGACCCGTGGCAACTGCCATCTCTTCGGTGAGGCCGCCCGCGCGCCCCCCCAGGGGGTTGATCTCCGTCATCATCTTGGTAGCTACGATGTCTCGCATGCGAGGATCAAGGGCTTCAAAGAAATCCGGCGACGGAAACCCCTCACGCTTGCTCCAGATCGCCTTGTACCCAGCAGTACACAAATTGCGCGTCTCTTCCCCAGTGAGCTGCCAGACGATCCAGTCCGCAGCCTCGATGAGTCGCTCCGCCGCATCATAGATCGCGGGGTCCTCGTCGAGGATCTGCAACGCTTTTGGGAAGAACCACTCGGACGAGATCTTGCCGCCGTAGCGTTGCAGCCAAGATTCTCCCCTCGCCGCTGCCACCTCGTTAATGCGGTTCGCCTCTGGTTGGGCAGCATGGTGCTTCCACAGCTTTACCCAAGCGTGAGGCCGATCACGATAGCTATCAAGCTTGCACAATGGCGTGCCATCACGCAACGTGGGCAGCATGGTGCACGCGGTAAAGTCGGTCCCGATCCCGATGACATCCTCAGGCGAGACGCCACTCTCGCGCAACACACGCGGTATAGTGTCCTTCACGGCTCGGGTATAGTCATCCGGGTTCTGCAACGCCCAATCGGGTTCCAGACGCACGCCGGAATCTGGCAGCCGCTCGTCAATGACACCATCCGCATAGGCATAGATAGCCATAGCCAGCTCGCGGCCATCATCAAGACTGATTAACGCCGTGCGAGCAGACTCGGTGCCAAAGTCGATGCCGATGGCATACTTGCCCATGATCTGTGCCTCCTAGTCGTGAGGAGCGAAACTCGGGCGAACGAAAGACTTGCGCTCACGCACGGGGCGACTATAACATTGCAGCATGGCAACGTCAAAGTCGGGGGAACCCAAAAGCCACAATGGACAAGCTGGAGCGCCACGCTCCCTGCTGTGGGTCGCTAGAGCATGTATCGGCGTTGTGCTGTTTGCCAATGTCCAGTGTGCGTTGGCCTTTATCGTCACGCCGGCCAGCTACGCAGCAGGATTCCAGCTATCAGGATTGCCTGGCGCGATTATGGCACGGTCGCTGGGGTTGCTGTTCCTGATGTGGAACGTCCCCTACGCCGTTGCGACCTGGCATCCACTACGATACCGCACCTCATTGATGGAAGCCATCGCGATGCAAGCCATCGGTCTATCTGGCGAACTGCTCATGCTGTGGAACCTGCCACAGAGCGGCTACGAAGCCCTCCGCGCCACAGGCCAGCGATTCGTCCGATTTGACGCCGGAGGGCTAGCGCTCCTAGTGATCGCGCTGGCATGCGTGGCGCTAGCGCGTCACGCCCGAGCTCAGAGGTAGGGGCAAGGTGCCCCTGAGCAGGTCTACGTAAGCTCTCGGAAGTAAGCGACCGTTCGGCTGAGGCCCTGCTCCAGCGACACCTCGGGCTCCCACCCAAGATCTCGAGCAGCGGCGCTAGCGTCGAGATAGATGCAAAACACCTCGCCCAACCTAGCGGGTCCGTGTAGACCATCTCCCTCGTAGCCCGTCGCCGCCTTTAGCAAGGCAAACACCTCATTGATGCTGGTGCCCACGCCGGTCCCAAGGTTATAGATGCCACCGCTGCCAGCGTCCAACGCCAGGACGTTCGCCCGCGCGATGTCGCCTACGTAGCAAAAGTCGCGGGCCTGGTCCCCCGTACCGTTGATGACCGGCGTTTTGCCAGCCAACATCTGGTTCGTCCAGATAGCGACGACGCCCGCCTCACCGTAGGGATCTTGGCGAGGACCGTACACATTGGGGAACCGAAGCACGGTATAGTCCAAATCATAGTTGGCGCGATAGAGCGACAAGTAGTGCTCCACATGATGCTTGCTGGCGCCATAGGGGTCTAGGGGATTAACAGGATGCCCTTCATCAACGGGAAGATACTCGGGCTCGCCATAGACAGCGCCACCTGTCGAGGCATAAATGATTTTGCGGGTGCCGTACTTGCGCGCTAGCTCCAGTAGGTGCAACGACCCAATGATATTGACCTCGGCATAGAGGACGGGCTTTTCCATCGACTCGCGCACGTTAGCTTTGGCCGCCAGATGGCAGATGGCCTCGGGCTTGATCTCCTCAAAGACCCTGGCTAATCCCGACGCGTCGCGAATGTCAACTCGGTAAAGAGTAGCCGCTTCCTGAACGTTGGCTTCCTTGCCCGTCGATAGGTCGTCAACCACAGAGACCTCGTGACCCGCCTCAACGCAGGCGTCCACGACATGTGACCCAATGAATCCCGCCCCGCCGGTGACAAGAACCCTCATCTCCCCTACCCTTTCCATCGAATGCACAGATAGCCACGGCACTGCCCAGGATTGTACCACGACCCCCGCACACAGAAAGCTATCCCATGAATCGATCCCGGTGGCGCGATCCCGGGGATTACCAAGAGAAGAGGCCCCCCCACTCGACGTTGGGGGAGCCTACAGTGGAGCTGAGGGGAGTCGAACCCCTGACCTCGTGAATGCCATTCACGCGCTCTC